>JBGSUF010000205.1:0-8285 GCA_041736285.1 Hyphomonadaceae bacterium
GACCGAGCTTATGGATGAAACCGGCCGTCGCCTCGGCGAGCGCGGGCATGAGTTCGGCACCGTCACGGGTCGGCCGCGCCGCTGTGGCTGGTTTGATGCGGTCATGGTCCGTCAGGCCTGCGCCGTTTCCGGCGTGGACGGCCTTGCACTGACCAAGCTGGACGTTCTGGATGGCCTGCCGGAAATCAGGGTCTGCACAGCCTATCGCCTCGGCGACAAGACCCTCTCCTACCTGCCCGCCACCGCCTCGGCGCAGGCGCAGGTGGAGCCGGTCTATGAGACAATGAAAGGCTGGTCCGGCTCGACGCGCGGCGCACGCAACTGGAATGACCTGCCGGCTGAAGCGGTCAAGTACGTCCGACGCCTTGAGGAGCTTGTCGGCCGCCCCTGCGCGCTCGTCTCCACCAGCCCGGAGCGCGAGGACGTCATCCTCATGCGCGACCCGTTCGAACGCCGCTGATGCTGGCGGCGTGGCGGGCCATCCTGATCGCGCTGCTCGCGATGGCGTGCCTTGCGCCGCTGGCCTCCGCCCACCCGGACGATGAATACTGCGATGGGCTGACGGGACAGGATCTTGTCATCTGCCGCGCTCTTGCCCGCGCCGACAGCGGGGATGCGCCCGTCACCGAGGAGATACCGGACCTTGAGGATCTCGGTATCCTCGCCTCGCCGCTTGAAACGGGCCGCGTCTTCCTCGGTCTTGGCCTGCGCCATATCCTGCCGACGGGCACCGACCATATCCTGTTCATCATCGCCATAGCCATCGGCGCGGCCAGCCTGCGCGCGCTGCTGCTTCAGGTGTCGGCCTTCACGCTGGCCCATACCGCGGCGCTTGGCATGGCCGCAGCCGGGCTGGTCAGCGTGCCCGAAGCGATTGTCGGTCCGCTGATTGCCGCCTCTATCGCCTTTGTTGCGGCCGAGAACATCTTCCTTCGCGGCGGGGGGGCGCGCCGGGTGGGCGTGGTCTTCTTCTTTGGCCTGTTCCACGGCCTCGGCTTTGCCGGCACGTTCGTCGACGCAGGCCTTCCCCTTTCGCGTTTCTGGCCGGGCCTTGTCGGTTTCAATATCGGTGTCGAAATCGGCCAGCTCATTGTCGTGCTCACGACGCTCGGCCTTCTGGCGATGGCGCGGGATGGCCTGCGGCTGGCCGGTCTTGAGCCGCATCAGCGCCGGATCATCGTCTGGCCGACCAGCGCCGCCATCGCCCTGACGGGCCTTGTCTGGACGGTCAGTCTCGTCATCACCTGACGACCTCTCCAATCACTTCCCACAAAACGCGATCAGCTCCCACACAGGGTGGGAGCTGATCTTGTCGGACAGAGGCGGTGTCAGCCCGCTGAAATCAGGTCTTCGGCGCCGAGAATCCGCGGCCCTCAAGCAGGGGTTCGATGGACGGATCCTTGCCGCGGAAATTGCGGTAAAGCTCGTCCGCCGGGCGCAGACCGCCGCTCTCGAAAACCCATTTCTTCAGCTTGGCCGCCAGTTCCGGATCGAAGATGTCGCCGGTTTCCTCGAAGGCTGCAAAGCCGTCCGCGTCCAGAATTTCTGACCACAGATAGGCGTAATAACCGGCCGAATACCCACCGGAGAAGATGTGCGAGAAATAAGTCGAGCGATAACGCGGCTCGATTTCAGGCATCAGCCCGTATTCCTCAAGAACGCGCATTTCGAATTCACGGGCGTCTGTAATCGCCATCGCCTCATCATAAGACAGCATGTGCCAACGCAAGTCGAGCAGGGACGCCGCAATGAACTCGGTCGTCATGAAGCCCTGATTGAACGTCGAAGCCAGCTGCATCTTCTCGATCAGTTCGAGTGGAATCGGCTCGCCGGTGATGTAGTGACGCGCATGTTCCTGAAGAACTGCCGGTTGAGCGGCCCAATGCTCCAGGATCTGCGCCGGGAATTCAGTGTAGTCACGCGGGCCATCAACGCCGGAGAACGCGCTGTAGCCGACCTGCGTCAGGAGGCCGTGCAGGCCGTGCCCGAACTCGTGATAAAGCGTCGACACCTCGTCAAAGCGCATCAGCACCGCCTCATCCCCGCGCGGCGGCGTCAGGTTGAGGTTGTTCGTCACCAGCGGCCGTATCCAGTTGCCGTCCGCATCGCGCTCGGCGCTGCGGAAGGTGCTCATCCACGCCCCGCCCCGCTTGGAATCCCTTGAAAACGCGTCAAACATGAACAAGCCGAGGAATTCCCCATCCGGGCCGGTGACCTCGAATGTGCGAACCACCGGGTTCCAGACCGGCGCATCCACCTCGGTCAGCGTCACGCCAAACAGCCGTCCCGCCACGTCGAACGCACCCGCCAGAACCGCGTCGAGTTCGAAATAGGGGGCCAGTTCGGCGTCATCGAAAGCATAGCGCTCCTGACGGACGCGTTCGGCATAATACCACCAATCCGACCCGCGTGCCTTGTAGGGCTCGCCGCCCTCAGCGTCGATCATGGCCTGAATGTCAGCCAGTTCCTCCCGCGCCCGCTCAAGGCCCGGCCGCCAGACTTTCAGCAGGAATTCCTCAGCTTCCGCCGGGGTCTTCGCCATCCGCTCCTCAAGCACGTAGGCGGCGTGGTTCGGATAGCCCAGAAGTTCGGCCCGCTTGGCCCGTAGCTGCGCCGTGCGCAGCGCAATCGGCCCATTGTCCAGCTCGCCCGAGGATGCGCGCAGCCGGTAGGCATCGAACAGTTCGGCCCGGCGCTCCCGGTTTGTCGACTGGGTCATGAAGGTTTCATATTGCGAACGCGACAGCCCGACTTCCCAGCGCTCTTCGCCATCGACCTTGATCGACGCAACGAAGCTCTCCGTCAGCCCGGCAAGTTCCGCCGGATCGGTGATGACCATCTTGTAGCTGTTCGTCGCCTTCAGCAGGTTTTGCGAATACGTCGTGCTCAGGCCGGAAAGCTCGGCATTGATGTCCTTCAGCTCGGCCCGGGCTTCCGGCGAAAGATCGGCGCCCGCGCGGCGGAAGTCGCGATGGGTCAGTTCCAGAAGCCGCGCATCCTCCTCATTCAGGTCGAGCGTGGCGCGCCGCTCATACACCGTCTTGACGCGCGCCCAGAGGACCGGGTTCAGCCGGACCGCGTCCTGTTCCCGCGTCAGCATCGGGTAGATTTCGGTTTCGAGGGCCTGCAATGCATCGTCGGACTCGGTGCCCGCCACATTGCCGAAAACGCTCGCGACCCTCTCGATCGCGTCGCCGGACCTTTCCAGCGCCAGAATGGTGTTTTCAAAGGTTGCAGGCTCGGGATTGTCCACAATGGCAGCGATTTCCGCGCGCAGTTCGACAATGCCCTGCCGGATGGCCGGCATGTAGTGCTCGGCCCGGATCTGCGCGAAGGGCGGGGCGCCATAGGGGGTCTCCCACGTCGCCACCAGCGGATTGCCCACAAGCTCTGCCTCGCTGACCTCAATCACCGGCAGCGTCGCTTCAACCGCCGCACTCGTTCCGGCGGTGCCGGCGTCGGTCTCGGCCGGATTGCCGCAGCCAGCCAGTGCCAGAATCAGGGCCGAAGCCCCCGCCATCAGTATCGCTCGCGTCATTTCATTCCCCATTCGGTTTGAAGGCGCGCCATCCGACGCCCCCGAGACATAATTTGATATGGTTATCCCACTCCTGCCGCCCCAAGCGCAAGCCCGCAGCGCCGCATGTCTCAACCCCCCGGCTTGTGTTCCGAGTCAGGCGGCCGCGTCACTTCGTTGCCTAGTCGCCAGTGTCCGTTCGCAGACCTGCCGGTCTGCTCCGAACTTGGTTGTTTTTTTGGCGCAAGTGTCCGTTCGCAGACCTGCCGGTCTGCTCCGAACTTGCTTTATGGCGCCAGCGCGACATTGACCGCAACGATAACGCCCAGCAACACGCCATAGCCCCCTGTCACGATCGCCGCTGTCTTGGGGCCGTGCGCGGCCAATGCCGCGGTGGAGCCGCGTTCGCCCTGCAGGCTGCCCTGTTCGTCAACCCGCGTCCCGCGCACGACAATGCCGATCACCACGAGAATATAGACGTAGGAAATCAGGTAGATCTGATCGAGCAGGGTCAGATAGGCGACCTCCGGCAACCCGGCCAGCATGGTGAACTGCATCGCAACCAGCGACAGAAGCGCAGTGATTGCCAGCCCGATTCGCGCCTCGACATGCTCGGGGTCGAGCAAAAGGGCGAACGCCGCCGACAGGATGATCAATATCACCGGCACGAACGCCTTGAACACGCCGGACGCCACCGGCCTTGTGATCGGCACGATGAACGCGGCGCGCGAATACGCCGCCACGTCGGGCTGCGACAGATCGCCGAACGCCGTCTCATAGGGCTTGTCCCGGATCACGAGGCGCGGCGTGCCGATCCGGTAGCCCGGCAGGCGTATCTCCGGATTGAGCTGAAGCCCGGCGCCATCGGCCACATAGCGAAGCGCCTCGGCGCCCGAGGTGGCATCCTCCACCGCGATGAGCAGGGTCTGACGGTCGAACGGATAGGCGTTGATCGGGAATTTCGCGCTGAACAGCCCCTGATGGCGCACGATCTGATAGAATGACCCATCCGGCTGCGCCACCGGCTCATCGTAGAGCAATTGCTGCACATGGGCTTCCGGATCGAACATGTTCATGAACTCAAATCCTGACACCGGGTCGATGTCCGGGTCGCTCCAGCGGAACCAGAGATAAAAATCCATGCCGTAGGAATAGGTGGACAGGTCGATGGCCTGAATGTCGTTGACATACATGCCGACAATCACCGTCGAGCGCGCTGCATCCGCTGCATCGGACGCATCCGCCGCTGGATCCGGCGAAGTGTCCTGCGCGAGCGCTGCCAGCCCGGCCAGCCAGATCGCCAGCACCAGAAGCCCCGTCGTCAGAAATCGCGCCATGCTGCAGCCCCTCTCATGCGGCCCTCCGCCGCAACTACGACACACCAGGACACCGTCACCGCCGCCCCGGCGTCAGTGTTCAAGCATGGCTTGCCCTGAAATGTGGAGTGATTTTATCAGTCCCCTGGCCCACCCACCGGGCACGACGTGCCTGCGCCCAAGCGCCGCACCGGCAAAATGGCGCATGGAAATGTTGCCGGGCCTGCGATTTCCTTTCCCGCCGGCCCGCTCGCTCTGTCACGTCAACGGGCCTGCCGGGACTTGAGGTGTTCACCCTGCCCGGCGCGCCTGTCTCCCGAGACTTCGCCGTCCAGTCGCTCCGGACGGCGAGTTTTTTCTCATCCGGCAAGCATCAGCAGGCATGAGCAAGCTTCAGCCCGGAAATGTCTGAATTCCGATCTTCTCGACACGTTCGTCGTGCAGGGCGAGGCAGGCCATGCTCTCAATCCCTTGCACGTGGCAATACATTGGCACGCCGGAATTGCGCATGCTCTCGTAATAGTCCCGGTCAATCCATTGTTCCGGGTAGAAGGGAAACTCGCCGCCATCGCCCGGCGCGTCTGCGCCCTCGGCCCATTCCGGCAGACCGCTGGTGCGCGACCATGGCCCCGCCCCGTCTGTTGAAACCGCCTCGGCGATCGCGTCGGCCATCTCCGAGCGGGTCGCGGCATACTCCATTGCGAACATCTGCCGGGTCGGCGCGGCGAATGTGTATTCTGGCGCGCCGTCATCGTCGCGAAGGATAAGGAGGAACACCCCCGTCTCGCAGGTGTCGCCGATGACGCGGGCGTCGACATAGTAGCTGAGCGCCTGCGGCAGCGGCGCGACGAGATCGGTGCTGCAACCGGGTTCGGCGTCCATCGCGATGGCTTCAGGGGATTTCACAATCGGGTCGGCCAGCGCCGCCCCGGCCATCCCCGCCACCATTGCCAGCATTGCAATCCCCGCGGCCGCCCTTTGTATATGTCTCATAGAAAACCCCTCATCTGATGTGCCGGGGCGCAGTCTACACACCGCGCCCCGATCCTGAACCCCGGAAACTGCTCTTAGTTGTTGCCGTTGCGGGACTTGACCTCGTCCTCACCGGCAACCGCGCGGTCCTCGTCGTCAAACTCGATCGGCGCGGCCGATTCCGCTGCAGCGCCGTAGTCGCGGCTCTTGCGGGCAAGGCGCTCCATCGAGACGCCGAGCTGATCCTTGTCGACCGCCATCGACTTGGCCCCGCTCACGCCGACCGCGTCGGCATCACCGAAATTGGCGAACTCCGCGCCGAGAAACACCACTTCCCAGCCCCTCTCGCGCACCCGGTCGAGCGCGACCTTGGCCGTCTTGTTGTCAAATTCACGCGAGGAGTTTTCCTCGCCGTCCGTCATGATGACGATGACGGCGCGCTCGGGATTGTCTGTCTCGGCGAGGCTGACGATCCGGCCGATCGCATCATAGAGCGGCGTCATCCCGCGCGGATTGGCCTCGTCATTGGTGATGTCGATCCATTTGCCGCCCTCCACGCGCTGGCGCAGCACATCGAACTGCAACCCGTCCTGCGCATCGAACACCGCCACCGTGACATCGGTCTTGAGGTCGGCGCCGTCGGAATTGTCCGAGACCGAGCGGGCATAGGCGTTCACGCTGCCGAGCGCTTCATTCCAGATGCCGCTCATCGAGCCGGTCCGGTCGAGCAGGATGTAGGTCGAGACCGCCTGCGGGCCGCATTTGGCCGCCTCGTCTGCCTCGCTCACGCAGGACTGCGCCTGCGCTGCGCCGAAAACGCCGATGGCGGCCATCGTCAGGATAATGCTTTTCATGTCGTCCTCCCATGGATTTTGCTTTGATGAGGGGGGATCATCCCCCCCAATCATGGCGGACCGATGGCACCTCGGGGGCAATCCGCGTCGGGCCATGGCCGTCCGGCGGCCCTTGCGTGCGCGCGCGTTCCTGCTATCCCTCTCGCCCGCCGCTGCATTCACGATGAAGGGCCTGCCCATGACCGCCAGACCGAACCCGAAGAAAGTCGTCCTCGCCTATTCCGGCGGCCTCGACACCTCCATCATCCTGAAATGGCTGCAGGTGGAGTTCGGCTGCGAAGTGGTGACCTTCACCGCCGATCTCGGACAGGGCGAGGAGCTGGAGCCCGCCCGCAAGAAAGCCCTCGCCGCCGGGGTCAAGCCGGAAAACATCTTCATCGAGGACGTGCGAGAGGACTTCGTGCGCGACTACGTCTTCCCGATGTTCCGCGCCAATGCCGTCTATGAGGGCGTCTACCTGCTCGGCACGTCCATCGCCCGGCCGCTGATCGCCAAGCGCCAGATCGAGATTGCCGATCTTGTCGGCGCCGACGCGGTCTGCCACGGCGCGACCGGCAAGGGCAATGATCAGGTCCGGTTCGAGCTTGGCTATTATGGCCTGAACCCCGACATCCGCGTGATTGCGCCCTGGCGCGAATGGGCGTTCAAGTCCCGCACCGACCTGCTCGCCTTCGCCGAAGCCAACGGCATCGAGATCGCCAAGGACAAGCGCGGCGATGCCCCGTTCAGCGTCGATGCAAACCTCCTCCACTCTTCCTCGGAGGGCAAGGTGCTCGAAGACCCGGCCCAGCCGGCGCCTGAATTCGTCCACATGCGCACCATCCGCCCCGAGGACGCCCCCGATGAGGCGGAAATCATAACAGTCGGTTTCGAGCGCGGCGACGCCTGTGCGATCAATGGCGAGGCGATGTCGCCCGCCACCCTCCTGACCCGCCTGAACGAATACGGCCGCAAGCACGGCATTGGCCGACTCGACCTCCTCGAAAACCGCTTTGTCGGCATGAAGTCGCGCGGCATTTACGAGACGCCCGGCGGCACCATTCTCCATGTCGCCCATCGCGGTATCGAACAGGCCACCCTCGACCGCGGCGCCGCCCACCTCAAGGATGAGCTGATGCCGCGCTATGCCGAGCTGATCTATAACGGCTTCTGGTGGAGCCCGGAGCGCGAGATGCTGCAGGCCGCCATCGACCACTCCCAGCGCTTTGTCACCGGCGAGGTCACGCTCAAGCTCTACAAGGGCCAGGCCTATCTCATCGGCCGCTCCAGCCCTTACTCGCTCTATTCGGAAAAAATCGTCACCTTCGAGGACGATCAGGGCGCCTATGACCAGAAAGACGCGCAGGGCTTCATCAAGCTCAACGCGCTGCGCCTTCGCCTCCTCGCCGCAAGAGACCGCAAGATCGGGAAGAACGGGTAGGCAGAGCGAGAGGGATGAGCGAGGCTTGGTCTGTTCACGGACAAATCCAAAACGTGGGAACACTAAGAACAAAACATGAATACGTGCTTGACTTTTAGCGGAACCTCCTCAAAAGGTTAATGAGAAGATCGAAAGGGCGATTCGGGTGGCGCACGATAAACTGAACTTCGGACTCGAAACCGGCTTTACCTTCATTGACCTCTTCG
>JBGSUF010000269.1:0-1821 GCA_041736285.1 Hyphomonadaceae bacterium
CGCCATGCGCCCGCGCGACGGCGCTGGAAAACCGGCTGGCCATCCCTGATGCCGAGCGCGATCGTCTCCCCCGAGACGATGGCCTCCCGCCCGGCACGGCCCACCGCCAGCGCCAATGCATCGGCTCGCGCCTCGATGCCCGCTTTGCCGGGCTGCATGTTCAGCCCGACAACCGCCGTCATCAGTCCGATGATGAAGACCACCACCATGACTTCGATCAGCGTGTAGCCGCCATCATTCGGGCGCTCCGGCAATGCAGGCGCGGGACGGCTCATTTTTCCGTCCAGTTCCCGATGTCGGCGTCGTCACCCTCGCCGCCCGGCAGGCCATCGGCGCCAAACGAGTAGATGTCGAACTCGCCATGCTCGCCCGGAAACTCGTAATTGTAGGGATTGCCCCACGGGTCGTTCGGGATGTTCTTCATGTAGGGCCGCGCGGGATAGCGGTCCGGATTGGCGAGATTGTCCGGACGCTCCGCCAGCGCCGAAAGGCCCTGCTCAGTCGTCGGATAGGACAGCATGTCCGCATAATAGAGGGTCATCGCCTCATCAAAGATCGCGATCTGGGTCCGGGCGGTCTGCAGGCTGCCCTTGGACATCAGCGGCACGACGTAAACGAAGGCGATGGAGGTCAGCAACCCGATGATGAAGATGCTCACCATGATCTCGGTCAGCGTGTAACCCTCTTCGCGGGCGGCTCCTGGCGCGGCGCTGTTGCGGTCCATCAGCGGGTGTATCGTGCGGGTCATGGAATGTCCTTCTATATGGGGCGCTGGCGGCGTCAGAAAGCCGCGAGGCCGGAATTGATCTGCAGGATGGGAAGCATGATGGCGAGGATGATCACCAGGACAATGCCGCCCATGACGACCGTAATGAGCGGCTCCAGAAGCCCGAGCGCAATGCCTGTGCGCTGGTCGAAATCGCCCTCAAGGTATTCAGCGCCCTTCTCGAACACGTCTCCGAGCCGTCCGCCAGCCTCGCCGCTGGCCGCCATGTTGACCACCAGCGGGGGAAAAGTCGTCGTCTTGGCCATCGCCGACGACAGCGCGCCGCCCTTGCGAACGGTGTCGATGATCTCGTCGACCTCCCCGCGCATCACGCGATTGGTTGTCGTCTCCCGCGCTGCCAGCAACGCATCGAGCACGGTCGCGCCGGAATCGTTCAGCGTCGCAAACGTGCGCGAAAACCGGGCCGCGCCCACCGATCGCGTAAGGTCGCCAATCACGGGAAGCCCCAGCACCAGCCCGTCACGCCACAGCCGCACGCTATCGGAGCGCAGCAGCCGGTTGAACACCACTACGCCCGCCACGATCACGCCCAGCAGGATCAGCCCGTAGGACCGCAAGAACTCGCTGATCGACAACAGCACCGACGTCAGCAGCGGCAATTGCTGACCCATGCCGTCAAACTGCTCGACCACCCGCGGCACAACGAACACCATCAGCGCAATCACCACCGAGAGCGCCACAAGCGACAGGATCATCGGATAGATGAGCGCCGATGTGACCTTGCGCTGCATGGCCTGCGTCTTTTCAAGATCCGTCGCGAGGCGGCCGAGCACCTTGCCGAGCGCGCCGGCCTTTTCGCCCGCGCTGACCACGGACCGGAACAGGCCGTCAAAGCTCGCCGCCTCCGTGCGCATCGCGTCGGACAGTGATTGCCCCTCGACAACCCCCGCGCGCACCGAGGACATGACCGTCCGCACAGATGGCGTCTGCGCCGTCCGGGCGATGGAGGCCACGGCCTCCTCCACCGGCATTCCGGAGCTGACAAGCATGGCCAGCTGCCGCGTCACGAGGACGAGATCGCGCGCCTTCAGCGC
>JBGSUF010000275.1:0-13288 GCA_041736285.1 Hyphomonadaceae bacterium
CCACGACGGGCGCGGCTATTCTCGGTGTCGGACGCCGCTGCCACGTCGCCAGCCAGCGGCCAAGCGTTCCGAGGCGGCCAAGCTCATCAACCCGGCCATAGCGCTCGCCGATCCAGGCTGTGGCCTTGTCGCCGCTGGCGGTGTCGCCCTGGGGCATGCTTTCGATCAGCGCCAGGACGTCGTCGAGGGGGGAGGATGCTTCGGCCATGACTTGTCCCGGTTTGAGCGCAGCGGTCATGAGACCCTGCTGCGTTGTGCCATCGCAAAACCGGAGCATGTTCGCAAGACCCGGCGCGAGGCGGCGGCAGCCGACAGTTCAAGGCTTGTCTGCCATTGCGGGGTGCCCCAGTATTGTGAACATGAGCACGCCGTCGACCTCCCCCGTCCTCACGCCCTGCATCAAGGTCTGCGCCGTCGACGGTGAGACCGGCCTCTGCCTTGGCTGCGCGCGCACGCTCGGGGAGATTGGTGGCTGGTCATGCCTCGACCCTGCGTCCCGGCAGGACGTGATGAATTTGCTGCCGGCGCGCATGGAATCTTTACGTCGCCTTGGTAAATTCGGCCCCGTGACGGCGGCGGGCGATCCGCCCAAGTCCTGACGCCAGCGCCTTTCCGCCGCACCCGAGACAAAGGGACCCGACCGTGAAATCCAGCTCGCTCATCCAGCTCTTTGTCGCCGCCGCTTTCCTCGCGGCTGCCGTGTCGGTCTTCCTCGCCCCGCGCACCGTGCCGATGAACGAGGCGGTGCCGGCCGCAGCGGAAGCGATGTCCACGCAGGCCGAAGCGACCATGCCCGCCGTGCAGCCCACCACTGAATTCTACGGCGTTGCTGCCCTGAAAAAGGAGTCAGACGGACATTTCTGGGCCCTCGCCAATGTCGACGGACGCTTCATCAAGGTGATGGTCGATACCGGCGCGAGCACCGTCGCGCTGACCTATGCCGATGCGGAGAAGCTCGGCCTCGATCCCGCCAATCTCGCTTATGACTGGGTGATCCGCACCGCCGGCGGTGAGGTCAAGGGGGCGTCCGTTCTCCTGAAGTCGGTCAAGATCGGCGGCGTCGAGGTGCGCAATGTCGAGGCGATGGTGCTGCGTGACGGTCTGCAGCAATCGCTTCTGGGCATGACATTTCTCGGTGAGCTTTATTCCTATGAATTCAAAGGACAACAGCTGATTCTGCGCAAATAGCCTCCCCGCCCTTCCCGCCCGCGGTTTCAGGCGATTGTGGGCTGCGCATGAGTTTTCCTGAAGCGCGAGTTTCCTGGCCCGGCCCGACGTCCGCGACCGAATATCCACTGGCGCTCAACACGCTCTCCACACTCCGGGACGACCTTGCTTTCCGGCCACATCATCGAGCGAGGAGAGCCCATGCGTGTTTTGCGCAAGCCGTTATCGGCAAAACTTTCGACCACCCTGTTGCTCGGCATTGCGGGCGCCGGCATTGCCATTTTTCTGTCGCCGCTCGGACAACAGTATCCGGCTGCGATGGCGGACTCGGTGCTCAGCGACAGTCTTGAGTATCTTGTTTATGGCGGGGTGTTTTTCGCAGTCTTCTGGGTCGCGCTGATGCCGCTCTTTCCGCGGCGGTGTCTTTCGCGAAGGCGGTGGCCGGCGTTCGGCCAGATCGTGCGGGAATGTTGCTTTAGTCTGACGACCCAGCTGATTTTCCTGGCGGTTGCGATTTGGACAACGGGGCAAACCCAATGGATCGCCGTCCATATGTATACAGATATCGACAGTCATGGCTGGGCCTATTTTGCGCTCACTGTCTTTCTGGTCTTTCTGATGCATGACACCGCGTTCTACTGGTCACACCGCCTTATGCATCACCGGCTGCTGTTTGATCGTATCCACCGGGTCCACCACCAGAGCGTCGATCCGACACCCTTCGCGACATCGGCCTTTCACCCGGCTGAGGCGGTTGTCGAAGCTCTGGCCGCCATGGCACCGCTTGCGATTTACACGACGATGGACTGGCATCCGGCAGTTCCCGCGATATGGGGAATCGGACAGATCCTGTTCAACGTGATCGGTCATCTCGGCTTCGAGATTTACCCGCGCAACTGGCTGCGCATCCCCCTGCTTTGCTGGAAGACACCGGCCTTGCACCATTACATGCACCATCAAAGGGTGGGGGGGAATTACGGCCTCTATTTCCGGTTCTGGGACAGGCTGTGTGGCACCGAATTTTCTGACTTCGAGGTGCGCTACCAGAAACTTTTTGAAACCCCGCACGGCCCTTCCGGCAAATAGCGCCTGCCATCGACCCCGCCTGTGAGGCATCTCCTCCATCGACCCTCCACGCTTCGCGCACGTCCCTCAAACACGCCAGTGGTGCTTTGCAGCCTCACCGCAAAGAAGACTTTCCCCCTCAAAGGACATCCCAAATGTTTGAAGCTTCATCCAAGACGATCACGTTCCTGACCTTGGCCGCCTTGCTCAGCCCGGCGTTTGCCTGCCTGCCCGCGGCGGCACAGGACAATACACGCCTTCCCGGGCAGCAGGGTGCCGCAACCGCGCCGGAAGCTCCTGGCGATTGGTCGGTCCTGGCCGGAATTGCAGCCTTTTCCCAACCGAAGACGCTGGGCTCGAGCGATGATCGCACACTGGCCGCTCCATTCGTGGATATCACCTACAAGGACCGTTACTTTCTCGGCGTTTCCAATGGTCTCGGCCTGTATGTCGTCAAGAATGACTTCGCTGAGATTGGTGTGTCCATCGGTACGGGCCTCGGACGTCAGGAAAAAGACGACCGCCGCCTGCTCGCTGGTCTCGGCGATCTCGATAGCGGCGTAGGCCTCAGCACGTTTGGCTCCGTAGGCCTGGGCCCGGTTGAACTTCAGGGTCGCATTCTTTACGGCACCGGCGACATCGAAGGCGTGTCGGGCAATCTCGGCATTGGAACGGGCCTGCCGATCGGGGACAAGGCATTTGTCGGCCTTTCCGCATCAACATCCTGGGCATCTGAAGATGTCGGGGCGGCCTTGTTTGGCGTGACCTCAAATCAGGCGACAGACCGGGCGGCGCGCAGGAACATCCGGCCCGATTTGGTTGCTCTGTCTCCCTACTTGGCCGGAGACGGCTTCTACGAGGCAACTTTGGAACTCTCCTACACTCAAGTCGTCGGCGATAGCTGGATCGTTATTGGGTCGGTTGGATATTCGTCTTTGCTCGGAGACGCTGCCGATAGCCCGCTTTCACCGCGCGACGAAGGTGTTACAGTGGGGGTCATTCTCCTGCGAAACTTTTCATTCTAATCAGAATAAGCGTGCCGATCGGGGCCGACGATAGCAGCACGCTATCGTCGGCGCCACTATACCGACCAATATGCCCGCTCGCTCAGATGAGATATCTTGCCAGTGTGCTCGATGGGTGGACGCGCGAGTGAAAATTTCGTCGCCGCCACCATTCGGGTCGAACCACACGCAATTGCCAGAATAGGTCGCGGAGCAAAACACGACCCTTGAAACCGGAGCTTCTCCATCGTCACCGATGGCTCCGAACTTGGCTCTTTTTAGTGCGCAAGTGTCCGTTCGCCATCGTCACCGATGGCTCCGAACTTGCTTTGTTGTGAACCTCCGGAGATGGGCCCGCCCGCTGTGGCGCGGCGCCGACAGCGGGCGGGAAATATCTCAGCTCCAGTCTTCCATCGCCACCACGGTGACGGTGCCGGAGACGCCCTCGTCGGCGGTGAACGACGCGGTTGCGCCAACTTCGACCGCCTCACCGGTCTTTCCGATGACGGCGCAGCTTTCGACCTCGCCAAACGTGCCGCAAAGCGTGCCGCTTTCATCGACCCATGTGTAGGTGCCGACCGTGCCGTCTTCCAGCGTCGCATTGCCTTCCTCGTCTATCGTCACGACCAGCGGCGGGGTGCCGGTGTCCGACTGGAAGCTCAGCGTCAGAGTGCCCGCCATGGCCGGCAACGCCAGTGCCAGCGCAGCAACACCCGTCATCACGAATTTTGTCATTGTGTCTTCCTCCCTGAATGCATGACCGCCCCGGCCTGCGGGAAAGAGTTAACAGCAGGGCCGCACAGGGCGCAATGGCGCAGACGCTGCACGTCCGGTGACAAGACCGGTCACAGCGCAGCCCATCCGTCCAGCACCATCTTCACCGCGATGACCGAAAGGCCAGCGGCGAACATCCGCTTCAGCGTCTGCGCGGGCAGTCGGTGGGCAAGCGCCACGCCAACCGGCGCCATGGTCACCGTGAGGCAGGCAATCACCCCGAAGGCGATCATGTTGACATAGCCGAGTGATCCGGGTGCCAGCCCTTCCCGGCCCCATCCGCTGATGATGTAGCCGATCGCCCCCGGCAGCCCGATGGCCGCCCCGAACGCGGCCGCCGTCGCCACCGCCTGATGGATGCTGCGACCGCACAGCGTCATCAGGCTCACGCCGAGTGTGCCGCCGCCTATCCCCAGCATGGCCGAAAGCCCGCCCATCAGCCCGCCCAGCCCCCATTTGGCCGCCCCGCCCGGCATATCCTTCGCCAGACGCCAGCCGGGTCTCCCGAAGCCAAGCTGCGCCGACAGCAGCACCATGATCGCGCCAAACAGCACCGTCATCTGCGCGCCCGGAATGCGCGCGGCAATCTGTGCGCCAAACAGCGTGCCGACCATGATGGGCGGCGTCCACGCGCGCACCAGCGACCAGTCGACCGCGCCGCGCTTGTGGTGCGAGATGGCCGAGCGGATCGATGTGAGGATGATGGTGGCGAGCGATGTGCCGACGGCGGCATGTATGGCCGTCTCCGCATATCCGAACCGGGAAAACAGGTAATAGAGCGTCGGCACGATGACGATGCCGCCGCCAATACCGAAAAGACCCGCGACCAGACCAGCAAAAAGGCCGGCGGCAAACAGGCCCGCCACCAGCGGCCATTGGGTGAGAAGAAACGTTGAAACGGTCTCGGTCATTCAAGACCTTGTGGGCCAATCGCGGCAACCCGCGCAAGCCCGCAAGTTCGCCGATCAGCTGCCGAGATTGTCGGCGTTGGACTCGATGATCTTCTGCTCGATCTGCTCGAACGTGGCATTGTTCTGGCGCGAGACTTCCTGCGCCGCCGCCAGAAGCGCAAGGAAAATCAGCGAGCAGATCAGTGTGTACTCAATCGCTGTGCCGCCTGAACGGTCCCGGCGAAAGCACCTCAACAGGCTTCCCTGACTTGTTGTCGACATACCGGAAAGCCCCACCTCGCGGCACATGCAAGCGCATTGGCCCGCACGTCCCGTGTTCTCACGAAATACTCGATATGCAGAATACGGAGCGAATATTAATTTCGGATATAATGAAATGGTCAAATTGGCCCGTGGACGCTGCGAATCATCGATCACAGGCGACCATTACGCATTCCAGCGCCCGGTCGAGCACTTCAAGGCCCGCTCCGGACCTCACCGCGTCGCTCGAAAGGACGCGCCGCCAGCCCCGGGCACCCGGCTGGCCATGAAACAGGCCGAGCATGTGCCGTGTCATCGCGTGCAGCGGCGTGCCCTGTTCCAGTGCGCGCGCGAGATAGGGCCGGTAGCGCTCGATCGCCTCCTGCGCCGTCACGATCCGGTCGCTCCCGAAGAGCCGGTTGTCGACCTCACCGAGCAGGCCGGGCGTGTGATAGGCGGCCCGGCCCAGCATCACACCGTCGAAGCGCGAAAGCTGCGCCTCCGCCGCCGCCAGCGTCTCCAGCCCGCCATTCAGGCTGATCACGAGGTCCGGCCGCGCCGCCTTCAGCCGCGCCACCAGGTCATAATCCAGCGGCGGGATGCTACGGTTCTCCTTCGGTGAGAGGCCCTTCAGCCAGGCCTTGCGCGCATGAACAATAAAAACCCCGCACCCCGCCGCTGCCACAGTCTCGACAAAGCCGAACAAACGCGCCTCGGGGTCATCATCGTCCACCCCGATGCGGCACTTCACCGTCACCGGCACGCCGGACGCCGCCTGCATCGCCGCCACACAATCGGCAACGCGCTCCGGTTCGCGCATCAGGCACGCTCCGAATGCCCCCGACTGCACCCTGTCGGACGGGCAACCGCAATTGAGATTGATCTCGTCATAGCCGAAATCAGCCCCGATCCGCGACGCTTCGGCCAGGACATCCGGCTCCGATCCGCCAAGCTGGAGGGCGACCGGATGCTCATCGCCTGAGAAGCCGATCAGCCTTTCCGGGTCGCCGCGAACCACCGCATCCGCCGTGACCATCTCCGTATAAAGCCGCGCATGTTCCGACAGCACACGATGAAACGACCGGCAATGCCGGTCCGTCCATTCCATCATCGGGGCGACGGAGAAGCGGTGTTGGGGAATGTCTCTCATCGTCTCCAGATGGCTGCTGGCTTGCGGATATGGAAGAGTGCGGCAGGCTCAAATTGAACGCCGCCGCGCCCCCTCAAATCCGAAGGCCGCGACCAGTATATCACGTAGATCGCGATCAGCACGGCGAACGCTCCGGACGGGTTGGCCTGCCTGAAGAGGTAACAAAGCAGGAAAATCGCCACAACGCCCGGCGCAATGAAGCCGGAATACTCCTGAACCGTCTGGAAAGCGCTCTCCATGCCGCCCAGAAAGGGCCGCGCAAGGATCGGCGCCAGCACCATGGACACCCGCGCCGCGATGCGGCCGACCATGACATGGTGCCGCTCGCCCTTGTTGCGCGCGATGTCGTCCCGGTAGATGTCCATCGTGAAGATGGTGGAGATCGAATTCTTCATCGAGGCCAGCAACGACACGATGGCCGCCATCAGAGCCGCGAAGATCAGTCCGCGCAGTCTGCGCCGCCGGTCGAGGTGTTGACCAGGCGGACATTGCCCACCCCGACCACGGAGCCGGCCGGCGCAGTGAAGACAAGCGCCCGGTCCAGCCCTGACAGATCAACGCCGGCCCCGGCAATGCAAGACAATGCAAACTGCATTTCGCCCCACTGCCCCGCCGGCACGTCAAACGTGCGGCTTGCGACGCAGTCCAGACCTTCGCACTGCACGCCGACGGTGAGTTTTACGGCGCTGTCGCTGCGCACGGCGAAGGCCAGCGCCTTGCCCTGCGTCAGCGCGGGGCTCCAGTCGACATCGCTCCCCTCCGGCAGGAAAGCGAGCGCATGGCCATCGGCGGTGAATGTCAGCATGAAGGCGTCCTCCTGACCCTGATGGTCGACACGCCGAGCGCTGAGCCCATCGAGGTTTGCGCCGGTGCCATTCAGCAGAACGCCCTCGTTTGCGGAAACAAGAAACGCCTTCCAAGGTGCCAGCGTACCGCCGCGCATGAAGACAGCGCCATTTTCCGACAGCATTTCCGGGTCCACGCCGGACTCCTCCGACAGGTCCGCCAGTGCGCCATCATCCCCGTATGACAGGCCAAAGCCGAGCGGGAAGAGCGGGTCATAACCGTCATCTCCGGCGTTCAGCGGCATGCCGACGGCGGTCTTTGGCCATGAGAAGGATAGCCGACCCGTGAAATCATAGGCCGGGTCGGTGCGAAACAGCATGTCGGCCACGCCCGCACCTTCCGTTCCCGGCAGCCATGCGGCGACAAAGGCATTGGAATCGTTGAGTTCCGGGTTCACCCACAGCGGGCGTCCGGACAGGAAGACCGAGACGACCGGGATGCCGCGCGCGGCATATCCCTCAAGCAGGGCGGTGTCGAAACCATTCGGTTGGAAGTCGAGATGGTCGAGATCGCCCTGAAACTCGGCGTAGGGGTTTTCACCATAGACGGCGATGACGACATCCGCCTCGATCTGGGCGGCGCCGACCGGATCGAAAATTACCCGGCCGCCACCCGCGCGCACGGTTTCGCGGATGCCGCCGAGGATGGACTGGCCGTTCGGGAAATCGCTGTTGGCGTATCCGCCGCCCTGCCAGGAGAGGGTCCAGCCGCCAGCCTGCTTGGAAATGCTGTCAGCGCCATCGCCAATCACCAGAACGGTCATGCCCGGATCGAGCGGCAGCAGGGAATCTTCGTTCTTCAAGAGGACGAGGGATTTGCGCACCGCCTCCCGCGCGACGGCGCGATGTTCGGGCGAACCGAGAAGGCTGATGTCGCCCGCCATGGCGCGCTCACTCGGCTTGGGCTTTTCAAAGACGCCCGCCGTCACTTTCACGCGCAGGATGCGGCGCACGGCATCGTCGAGGCGCTCCATCGGGATCTCGCCCGATTTCACCGCCGCCAGCGTGCTTTCGTAAATCCCCTTCCAGCTGTCGGGGGCCATGTACATGTCAACGCCCGCGAGCAGGGCTTCGGGGCAATCTGTGTTGGTGCAGCCCGGAATCTGCCCGTGGCCGTTCCAGTCGCCGACGACGAAGCCGGTGAAGCCCATGCGCTCCTTCAGCGCGACCGTCAGCATCGCGCGGCTACCGTGCAGTTTCTCGCCATTCCAGCTGTTGAAGCTGGCCATGACAGACTGCACCCCGGCTTCGATGGCGGGGAAATAGCCGGCGGCGTGGATGTCTCGCAGTTCGGCTTCAGAGACGGCGGTGTCGCCCTGATCGACGCCATTGGTCGTGCCGCCGTCACCGACGAAATGCTTGGCCGTCGAGATCACGCGGGTCGCATCGAAGAAGCTGTCCGTGCCCGGCCGCCCCTGCAGGCCGAACACGATGCGGTCGCCATAGGCGGCGACGATGGCGGGGTCTTCGGAGAAGCCCTCATAGGTGCGGCCCCAGCGGTCATCGCGCGGCACGGCGAGCGTCGGGGCAAAGGTCCAGTCATGGCCTGAAACGATGAGTTCTGCCGCCGTGACCTCCATGATCCTCTCGATCAGCTCCGGGTCACCGGCCGCGCCAAGGCCGATATTGTGCGGGAAGACGGTCGCGCCGATCAGGTTGGCATGACCATGGACCGCATCAATGCCCCAGATGATCGGGATGGCTATCTCGACGCCCTCCGGGTCTATCGAAGCCTCGAAATAAGCGTCCGCGGCGGCCAGCCATGCGGCGGCATCGGCATAAGGCTCATCGCCGGGCGCCGAATTGCCCCCCGACAGCACCGAGCCGAGACGGTATTGCCGGACCTCTTCCGGGGTGACGCTGTCGGTATCGGCCTGAATGACCTGCCCGACTTTCTGTTCCAGCGTCATCTTCGCCATGATCTCATCGACGCGCGCCTCGACCGCCGGATCGAGCGCGGGCGGGCTGAGGACGGGCCAGATTTCAGCAGTGCCTGTGCCTGTGCCTGTGCCGGCATCCACCACCGGAACGCTTGCGCATGATCCGAGGCCAAACAACGCCACAAGCGAGGCGATGGCGGTTACCGCGTGTGGGCGGGCATTCGATCTGGCTGGCAACATGGCGGTCTCTTTCATGCTCTTGGTCTCTGGCAGTCTGCTGGTCTCTGGCGTGTGGGGTGCGGCCGCGGTTCAGGCGACAAGCTTTGCGCGGCAATACCTGTCCAGGTAGGCCTGATGGGTCGGCAGGCCGCTGACGGTGCGCCGGACATTTTGCTCGATGTGGGCGAGGAAATCGCGCACCTCCTGGCCGGTCATCATGTCGGCGATGGGGTGGTGGCTCTGCGGGACGATGCCCTGCCCGAGCATGACCTGTATCCACGAGTTCTCGGCAAACAGCTGGTCATTGGCCCGGAAAACGCGCCCGGTTTCGCGAAACAGCTTCATCCGGTGGGTCAGCCCGGCGGGCACATCCATGTTGCGCATGTGTCGCCAGAACGGCGTGTCGGTGCGGTTGGTCAGGTTGTAGTGCAGGATGATGAAGTCGCGGATGTGCTCCAGTTCGTAATCGGTCTGGGCATTGAACTCGGCAATGTCGGCGGCATTGACCACGCCATTGGGGAACAGCTGCATCAGCCGCATGATCGAACGCTGGATCAGGTGGATGCTGGTCGATTCAAGCGGCTCGATGAAACCGCTCGACAGGCCGATGGCGACGCAGTTGCGATGCCAGTGCGCACGCCGCGTGCCGGTGCGGAAACGGATGACGCGCGGCTCGGTCAGCGGCTTGCCGCCGACGCTGGACAGCAGCCGGTCTTGGGCCGTGTCCTCGTCCATGAAGCGGCTGGAGAAGACGATGCCATTGCCGGTGCGGTGCTGCAGCGGAATCTGCCAGCGCCAGCCCGCCTCATGGGCAATTGCGCGGGTGTAGGGACGCGGCGGGCCGGCCGACTCGGTCTGCACGGCAATCGCCCGGTCACACGGCAGCCAGTGCGACCAGTCATCATAGCCAACGCCGAGCGCGCCTTCGATCAGCAGCGCCCGAAAGCCCGAACAGTCGATGAAGAGATCGCCCTCCAGGACCGTGCCGTCTTCGAGGGTGAGGCTGGCAATGTCGCCATTCTCATGTTGGGCGACCTCGGTGATCCGGCCCTCCCGGCGCTTTACGCCGTGGCGCTCGGCGATGGCGCGCAGATAGGTGGCATAGGCCGAGGAGTCGATATGGTAGGCATAGTTGAGGCCAAGTTCCGGCAGGTGAGCGAAACGCCCCTCCTCAGCGGCGATGAGTTCGAGGCAATAGTCGCCAAACTCGCGCGCAATGCCCATCTCCCGGCCGCGCCGCCAGAAGTGCTGGAAACCGGCCGTCCAGTGATCCTTGCCGGTGATGCCGAAGGAATGGATGTAGCGATGGCCGACATCCGTCCAGTTCTCGAAGGCGATGCCGAGCTTGAAGGTGCCGCGCACAGCGCTCAGGAAATCGGCCTCATCAATACCGATCAGCCGGTTGTAGGTCAGCAATGTCGGAATGGTCGCCTCGCCGACACCCACCGTGCCGATGGCGTCGGACTCAACCAGCGTGACATCGGCGACCTTTTCCAACACCTTGCCGATGGCGGCGGCGGTCATCCAGCCGGCCGTGCCGCCGCCCGCGATCACGACCTTCTGCCGTTTCATCTGCGCATCAGACATGGTTTCCTCATCGTTTCAGCCGTTCGGCCAGAAAGCCGCGGACGCGCCGGGCCATGGCCTCATCAATCGGGTTCAGTATGCCGCGAATGCGCTCGGGAATATGCCCGAAGGCGTCCGGCGCATTGCCAAAGACGTAGTGGTCGAAGATGTCCCGCCAGATCGCCCGCTCGGCCGGCGGCATGTCTCGCAGCGTCAGCATGGCATGGCTCAGCACGTCCTGCGGTGTACCGAGGTATTTCGGGACGGTCCGCCACCAGTAATTGACCAGCACGTTGACGCCCGCCATCGCCTCGACATGGTGCCACCACATGGACGGGATGAACACCGCATCGCCCGGCTCAAGGTCGGCCACTTGCGCGGTCGCCATCGCGTCGGCAAAGCGCGGGTAGCGGTCAAGGTCCGGCGCATGGAAATCCACGAGACTGATCGGCCGGCCTGCCGGGGTCAACTCGAACGGGCCGGGATAGAGATTGGCCGTCTGGTCGGGCGGAAACAGGGTGAAGCGTCGCTTGCCGGCCGCCACGCAGGCGATGTTCAGCGGCAGGTCGTTGTGCGCAGCAATCCGCGTCCGCGTGCCGATCCAGATGCTGGCGAGCGGGTCGAGCGCGCCGAAATCCACGTCATTGGCCGCGCGCAGGCCGGGCAGAACCTCATCCATGCCCATCGAGGCCATGTAGATGACCGGCGGATCGGCCTTGCCGCCATGCTCGGCAAGCTGGGCGAGGAAGGTTTCAAACCGGGCATTGCCGCGCTCGGCGTTCAGGCCGGTGAAATCCTCATTGTAGAACAACCGGCCCTTCAATGCGGGGGAGCCGACAGACACCGGCACCACCGCGCCGATGTTGAAGCCCCGAAGGTAATCGAGCAGCGCCGCATCGGACGCCAGCGCCGCTTGCACCATTGGCCAGTCGCGCACAAAACCGCGCAGGATCACCGGCACGGCGCTGTTGCTGACCTCCAGGACCATATGCGGCGAACGCGCGACCTGCCGCTCGGCCACCGGAACCGGCGTCGGCAGACTGGTGGGAGAGGTTGTCGCCAGCGCCGCCATCAACCGGTCACCGCATCAAGCGCGTTGCGCCGCCGGATCAAAGCGACCATTTGCGACAGCGAGGCCACCGCCATGAAAATCGGCTGGAGGAAGCCCGCCGCCTGAAGGCGACCGAGTGTCTCGCCGTCCAGGCCGTAGAGCCTCTCCTCTGCAATCGCCATGTAGCCCGTCAGGCGGCCCTCCTCGCCGCTGTCCAGCGTCACTTCGAGGGTGAACGGTTCGACCAGTTCCAGTTCCGTCAGCATCGCGCAGAAACCGGGCAGCGCCTGTTCGGCGGCATGGATTTCGCCGAGAATGCCCGCCATCTCCCTGAGGAACATGCTCTCCTTGCCGAGCGGGTCGAACAGCGCCTCGCCGTGGGCGGCGGAAACGCGCGGGCTGTCAACGTCGATATGGACGCTGAAGTCGGCGCCCGGTCCACGGCCGATCACGAAAGGCTGCATCCGGATGGCGACCGGAATATAGTCGGCGTCCCATCCTGCCGCGTTGAGAAAGAGGTTGCTGCCCGTCTGCAATCCGAACAGGGCAACGGGCCGCAGCCGCTTCTCCGCGCCGAAATGCGCAAACACGATGGGATAGTGCGCCTGAAGCTGGCGAAACTCGTGCGGGAAGACGGGCGCGTGCATCACGCCGTCGCCCAGCGCTGCCGAACGGTCGGTGCGCACGCGCAGACCGGCATGTGAGATCGGGGTGAGGGGCACATGCTGCGTCATGTCGGTTGAACTCCTGTCACGCGGTCACGAACGGGCGGTCGGTGAGGATGCCGAGCAAGTCCCGGTTGGTCGGAAGCCCGCCCAGCATACGCCGCGCACGGGCCTGAATCTCGGCGTGGCGGGCGGCGGCACGCTCGGGCAGATCCGTGCGTCGCCGGTGCGGTCGCTCCAGCGTTTCAAAGCCCATGCCATAGAGCACGAAGGCATAGCTGGCGGCGGGAAAGATCTCGCGCGCGTCGGTGAAATCCTCGCGGGAAGGCGGCGCATGTCGCCATTGATCCACAAGCTCGATCAGCCGTTGCGGCCACGTCGCCCGGTCGCGGTGGGCGGCCCAATAGGGCTCGCTGCGCCGGCTGAGCACGTAATGCAGCTTGAGGAAGTCGATGATCCGCTCCCAGCGGTAGGCAAAGCGCGTGTTGAAGCGACGGGCGGCCGCCGCAAGCCCCGCTTTGTCGGGCGGCAACACGTCACTGAGCATGGTGGCCGACAATTCGATCATCACGATGGCGGAGGCTTCGAGCGGCTCGACAAAGCCCTGCGACATGCCGATGGCGACGACATTGGCCGTCCACGGCGCCTTGCGATAAGCCGAGCGGAAGAAAATGAGCCTCGCATCGGCCCCGCTCACGCCTGCGCCCGGCGCCGCGCGCTGCAAGTAAGACGTCAGCGCGGCCCGCGCCTC
>JBGSUF010000282.1:0-8065 GCA_041736285.1 Hyphomonadaceae bacterium
TTCTCGACGGGCGCGACATCGGCACGGTCGTCTTTCCGGACGCGGATGTGAAATTCTGGGTCGACGCGGCCCTTCCCGTGCGTGCCAACCGGCGCTGGATGGAGTTGCAGACCCGCGGCGCCGCCCTCACCCTGCCGGATGTTCTTGCCGACCTTGAGGCCCGCGACCATCGCGACCGCAGCCGCACCGTTGCGCCCATGACCCGCGCAAGCGATGCCCACTTGCTCGACACCACCGATCTTTGTATAGACGGCGCTGTGGAAGAGGCGAAGCGGATCGTTGATCAGGCGCTCGCCGCCAAACAATGACCCGTTCTACCCCCTTGGTCACTGGCCATCCGGGGTAAATCCAAAAACGGATCGATCCTGATCGGCGCACCCCCGTTGTCCCTGGCTGACGCGAACCCCGCCTTGCGCGTGACATGAACCTCGTGTCACGCGAGGATCGGTTCGCTGCCTCCGCCCGTTGCAACGCCGAGGCGCCGGTTTCACCCCCGGAGCAACAATGACTGATAACCTGTCCTATAACCCCTCAACCGATGACTTTGCCTCGATGTTCGAAGGCAGCTTCTCCAATTCCCAGATGATCGAAGGCCGTGTCATCCCGGCAACCGTCATCGCCATCGAGAACGACACTGTCGTCGTCGATGTCGGCCTCAAGACCGAAGGGCGCATTCCGATGCGCGAATTCGGCAATGACAAGAACCCGCCCAAGCCGGGCGACCTTGTCGACGTTTATCTCGACCGCATCGAAAACGCCCTCGGTGACGCCGTCCTGTCTCGCGACAAGGCCCGGCGCGAGGAAGCCTGGCAGCGTCTGGAAGTGTCCCACGCCGATGGAAATCCGGTCGAAGGCTCGATTGTCGGCCGCGTCAAGGGCGGCTTCACCGTCGATCTCGGCGGCGTCAATGCCTTCCTTCCGGGCAGCCAGGTGGACATTCGTCCGGTCCGCGATGTCGGCCCGCTAATGTTCCAGCCCCAGCCCTTCCAGATCCTCAAGATGGACCGTCCGCGCGGCAATATCGTCGTCTCGCGTCGCGCCATCCTTGAAGAGAGCCGCGCCGAACAGCGCGCCGAAATCGTCGAGGGGATGAAAGAGGGCGATGTCCGCGAAGGCGTCGTCAAGAACATCACCGACTATGGTGCATTCGTTGACCTTGGCGGCATTGATGGCCTGCTCCACGTCACCGACATGAGCTGGAAGCGCATCAATCACCCGTCGCAGGTGGTCGAGGTTGGCGGCTCGGTGAAGGTGAAGATCATCAAGATCAATCCCGACACCCAGCGCATCTCGCTCGGCATGAAGCAGCTTCAGGCCGATCCGTGGGAAGGCGTCGCCGCCAAGTATCCGGTCGGCACCCGCTTCACGGGCCGCGTCACCAACATCACCGACTACGGCGCGTTCGTGGAACTGGAAGATGGCGTCGAAGGCCTGATCCACGTCTCCGAAATGAGCTGGACCAAGAAGAACGTCCACCCCGGCAAGCTCGTCTCCTCTTCGCAGGAAGTCGAAGTCGAAGTGCTGGATGTCGACGAAGACAAGCGCCGCATCTCTCTCGGCCTGAAGCAGACCCAGGACAATCCGTGGGATGCCTTCCTCGCCGAGCACCCGGTCGGCGCTGAAGTGTCGGGCGAAGTGCGCGGCATCACCGAGTTCGGCCTGTTCGTCGGCCTCGGCCCGGATCTGGACGGCATGGTGCACATCAATGACATCTCCTGGAATGAGCAGGGCGAGGAAGCCATCGCCAAGTTCAACAAGGGCGACGTCGTGCGCGCCAAGGTCTTGGACGTTGACGTGGACAAGGAGCGCATCTCGCTCGGCATGAAGCAGCTGTCCGGCGACCCGGTCTCCGATGGCGAACTCAAGCGCGGCGGCATCGTGACCTGCACAGTGACCGAAGTTGCATCGGGCGGCATCGAAGTCTCCTTCGGCGACCAGAACGTCAAGACGTTCATCCGCCGTTCGGACCTCTCGCGTGACCGGACAGACCAGCGTCCGGAGCGTTTTGCTGTCGGCGACAAGGTCGATGCCCGCATCGTCAGCGTCGATCGCTCCAGCCGCCGCGTCACCCTGTCCATCAAGGCCATGGAGATCGAGGAAGAGAAGGAAGCCGTTGCCCAGTATGGTTCCGCCGACAGCGGCGCAACTCTCGGCGACATTCTGGGTGCGGCTCTGGCCCGTAGCCAGGACAGCGAAAAGTCGGACGACTGATCGCGAAGACTGTTTTCAGCTGGCCGCGCTGCTTGCGGGGCGGCCAGTTTCGAAAAAGTGAACGTATTGAAATAGCAGATGCGGCGAAAGTTCTGGCTTTCGCCGCATTTTCGTTCAATAACAATGACATGCTTCGCTCCGAACTCATCGAGATACTGACAGCTGAAAATCCGCACTTGCGGACGTCGGACATCGAAAGGATCGTGAACACGATCTTCGAGACGATTGAGCAGGCTTTGGCGGATGGTGACCGGGTGGAACTGCGCGGCTTTGGCGCTTTCTCGGTTCGTCGCCGTGACGGCCGCACGGGCCGCAACCCGCGCTCCGGCGTCACCGTTACCGTCCCCTCAAAGACGGTGCCCTTCTTCAAGGCGGGCAAGGAATTGCGTGCGCGCGTCAATGGCGGGGAAGACCCCGAGTCGCGCTGATCCTGTCTCTGCTTGCGCATGGCATACGCTGCGCCGGACGAGGCGGGCAACTGTTTACACATCCTTGACCGTTTCCTGAAAATCGTCGCACCTGCCTCCGCCGATTATTCCGGCGGTTCAAATGGAGGGGTAAGGATGTTTCAGGAATTCAAAGATTTTGCCATGAAGGGCAATCTGATCGACATGGCGGTGGCGTTCGTCATGGGCGGCGCGTTCGCAACCGTGGTGACGGCATTCATCGAGGGCGTGTTCCTGCCGGTCCTGTCGCCGGTCCTGGGCGGGCTCGACCTTTCGGCGCTGACCTTCATCATGTCCCCGGCCATCGTGAATGATGCGGGCGAGGTTGTCCGCGCCGCTTCCGTCATCGAACTTGGCAAATTCATTGCCGCGCTGATCTCGTTCCTGATCGTCGCTTTTGTCATGTTCATGATCATCAAAGGCATGAACAATATGCTGAAGAAGAAGGAAGTGGCCCCGGCTGAAGTTCCGGCTCCCTCTCGGCAGGAAGTTCTGCTAGAAGAGATTCGCAACCTTCTCGCCAAAGGCTGATGAGTTGCGAACCGCGTAGAGTAAATGCGTAGAGTGGGACAGGGGCGACCAGACGGTCGCCCTTTTCTTTTGCCCTCATCCGCCGCTTACCGGCCTGTCATCCGCCTGTCATCCACATCTTACTGGAACCGGACCGGGACCGGGGCCGAAAACCGGGCCAAAGACACCGCCGGAAACAGCGGCGAAAACAGTGCCGGAGCCGGAGCTTGAACCGGAAACAGGCGCGAGCCGACCGGAGGAAAGCGCCGGGGCGCCTTCCTCCATGTCAGGCGGTGTCACTCCGCCGGTTCCTGCGATTTGGCTTCGCCGTCGGTCTTCGTTTCAATTCCGCCCTTCTGTGCGCGGTGCATGGCGACCACCACGCCCGAAAGCGCCACGATCGCGATGAGGTTCGGGAAGGCCATACTGGCGTTGGCTATATCGCCGAGCAGCCACAGCCAGTCTGCGCCGGCAATCGTGCCCAGAAACACCACCAGCACCCACATATAGCGGAAGGGATGGGTCGCCCACTCGCCGAACAGATACGTCACCGCCTGCTCGCCATAATAGGACCAGCCGATAATCGTGGTGAACGCAAAGAAGAACAGCGCGATCGTCACGATCCATTCGCCATGCGGGATGGCCGCGCCATACGCCCGCGCGGTCACGCCCGAACTCTCCGCATCGGTCTGCCAGACATAGCGTACGCCGTCGAGCAAGCTGGCATCGCCCGCCGCCGCGACGGCCCGGTCAAAATAGGCCTGCTCGGCTTCCGGTGACTTGTCGGCAAGGCGCGCGGAAAGGTTGAGGCCTGCTGCGCGGCAAGCGTTGAGGTAGTCCATCGCCGCAGCGCCGTTCGCCGCGATGATGTCCGCCCGCCCGACGACGGAGGCGGTCGGGAACAGTTCAGCCTCCGAGAATTGGCTCCCGTCCGCCTTCTCTGGCAGTTCGGCAAGTCCCGCACTGATGCACATGTCCGCCACAATGACCGCCGGGCTGCGCTTGAAATCGCCCGACACGGTGAGGATCACCAGCGCCGTCATGGTGCAGATGATGATGGTGTCGATGAACACGCCGATCATTGCGATCTCGCCCTGCATGACCGGGCTGCCGGTGCGCGCTGCGGCGTGCGCGATGGGGGCCGAGCCTTGTCCCGCCTCGTTGGAGAACAGGCCGCGCGCGACGCCCGCACGGACCGCCGCCATCACGCCATAGCCTGCAAGCCCGCCGAACGCCTCCTCGAAGCCGAAGGCCGAGGCAAAGATCGTCCCGAACGCGTGCGGCACTTCCTGCCAGTTGATGACGAGCACGAACAGCGCGCACAGCACGTAAAGCAGCGCCATGAAGGGCACGACCTTGCCAGCAAAGCTGCCGATGGACTTGATCCCGCCAATGATGACGAGGAAGACCAGCACCGACAGCACCAGCCCGATCCCCCATGGCGGTATGGTGAGGCCGAACGAGCCTTGCGCCGTTTCCACGGCGGTCTGTGTGATGGAATTGGCCTGGATCATCGAGCCGGTGGCCATCGCCGAGAACAGCGTGCCGATGCAGAACAGCACGGCCAGCCAGCCCCAATTCTTCCCGAGGCCGTTCTTGATGTAATACATCGGACCGCCATTGATGCGGCCATATTCATCGGTTTCGCGGTATTTCACCGCCAGCGAGCTTTCCGAGAAGGCCAGCGCCATGCCGAAGATGGCCGTGATCCACATCCAGAAGATCGCCCCCGGCCCGCCCAGCGCGATGGCCGTTGCGACGCCTGCAAGGTTGCCCGTCCCGACCTGTCCGGCGAGCGCGGTCGACAGCGCCTGCCAGGGTGTGATCGAGCCGTCTGTCCCTTGCGCCTTGCGGCCGTCCCAGACCTCTTTCAGCGCCGGACCGAACCGCATCAGCGGCCGCAGGCCCAGCCGCACCATCATGAACGTGCCCACGCCCAGCAGCACCACCGCCAGCGGGCCGACGGGAACGACACGCTCGCCATTCCACTGACCGCCCCAGATAAAATTGCTGACGTTCTCGATCAGCCCAATGACGTTTTCCATGTGCCTCCCCTGGCATTGCTTCCAGTCAGGCCGTTGCCTGTTGGCGTGGAGACTACCCCGCGTGTCGGATTTGTGAACGCCGAATGCGACATTCTGGCATCAAAACGACGCGTGCGCACGCAGATGGTGCAAAACCGCCACACGCGGGCCGACCAGCCGCGAGAGCGATGCCGCCACCACCCGGGCGCTGCGCCGGAGCCTCGGCGCGCGACGGGTTTCACTTGGACTTTTTCTTCTTCTTTTTCGCCTTGCCCTTGTCGCTGCCAGCCTTCAGGCTTTCAGCCTTCTTCTTCTTGCGGACCTTGCGATCGGTGCCATCCTCGGCCGGTTCGAGATCCAGCAGCATCTCGTCGGAGGCATCGGACATATGCGAGAGGATGGCGAGGAAGCTTGCGCGCCGGTTTTTCGGCAGGACCGCCAGCAGAGCTTCGTCGGCCTCTGCCACCGCCGGGCGTGCAATGTGCAGCGCCTTGCTGCCGACATCGGTGAGACGCAGCGTGTTTGCCCGGCCGTCGCTCTCGGACTTGTCGCGAGAAATCAGGCCGCCGCGCTCCATCCGCGCCACCATGTCGGCGAGGGTCGAGCGGTCGATTGCGGTCAGGTCGACAAGCTGGCTCTGGCTGGCGCCTTCGTTTTCACTGAGCGCCTCCAGCAGCGCGAACTGGCGGATGGTCAGCTTCGCCCGCCGCAGCGAGTTGACAGATTTGCTCGCCGCCAGTTGTTGCGCCCGGTGCAAAAGATGCGTCGGCGACTGTGCCAGCGTGAAACTGGCCTCATCACCCTTGTTTCCGTCCTCGTCCCTGCCCACCATCATCCTCGCCTCGGTCGATTGCCCGGTCGATTGTCCGGTCCGCTCAAATGTGCGCCGGAAGGCAAGCTGACCTCCGGCACGCAGACACAACGCCCCATGCTCCGATGACGGATGTAACCTGAGAGTGCGAAACTATCATGACGTTTGATTTTGAACCGAGATTTTCCGTCCGTGTTCCCACCGGCGACGACAGGGAGCGGAGCATGTGCGACCGCTGCGGCTTCGTCGACTATGCCAATCCCAAGATGGTGGCGGGCAGCGTCGTCACGCGCGGCGATCTCATCCTGCTTTGCCGCCGCGCCATCGAGCCGCGAAAGGGATACTGGACGCTCCCGGCCGGCTATCTTGAAAACCACGAGGATGTCGAGGCCGGTGCCCGCCGTGAAGCGCGCGAGGAAGCCATGGCGGAGATCGAGATTGACGGGGTGCTCGGCATTTATTCCGTTCCCCGCATCAGTCAGGTGCAGGTGATGTTCCGTGCCCGCCTGCTGAATGATCCGGCGCCCGGCCCTGAAAGTCTCGAAGTCGGCCTGTTTGCGTGGGATGATATTCCATGGGGTGAACTCGCCTTCCCGACCGTCCACTGGGCGCTGCAAGCCTATGCCCGGACCCGCGATCAGGCCGCGCTCATCCCCGAAATGCGTGTCGCCACGGGCTAGTAGGCGTGTCGCCAAGAGCTGAAACGCGCAGGCCCCGCGAGCGTTCAGGCCGGATTTGCCGCTTCGTCGTCGCGCAGGTGCTTCATCGTGAACGGCACATTGGCCATGGCGAACACCAGCGTGATGGCCATGTTGCCGAGCTTCCAGTTCGCCCAGACATCCTCGGCATCCTTTGCGCCGAAGGTCATGCCGAGAAACTCATAGCTGCCCGCCGGTGCCAGCGTCATCCCGAGCATGCGGAGCGGTTCCTCAAAGCCTGGCACATACATGCGCCACAGATATTCATTCCACAGCGCCATCGCGACGAAATAGCCGCCCCAGCGCATCGCCAGCACCCGCCAGGCATGGTCAGGCAGGTTGAAGACCTTGGAGAACATCACCTTCCAGATATTCCTACCGATCAGCAGGCTGCCGAAGATCAGGCAAGCGAGGAAAAGCTGCTGGATGGTCGGCTTGATGTAGATGAAGGATTTTTCCTGCAGCACGATGCCAAGCAGGCCAAACCCGCCGACAATCGCCGATGTGAACACAAGGAAAAGCGGCACCGGCTGGCGCCGTCCCAGATACACACCAACGGTGCCGAGCGTCAGCACGATCAGCACGCCCGTCGCCCAATAGAGCGCATTCTCCGGCGAGAGCATGCCCTCAAGCCCCGCCAGCCGCAGACCGTTATAGACGATGATGAAGCCGACCACCGGCACGAGATCCATCAGGACCTGCCCGCCCTTGTCGGCAACCTTGCCCGCTTCGCTCTGTGAGTTTTCCGTGTTCATAATGTCCCTTACGTCAGACCGGGGCTTTCGGACCAGCCCGAAAGCGTGAACCCAGAAGTTTTCGCGCGCCGCCCGCATCCAGCGCGATCACGGCGGTACCATAAACCACTCCGCCGACAATGGCCTTGGCCAGAAGCTCCGGCAAGCCGCCCCAGTCCGGCATCAGCCACACAGCCCCCGCCATCACACCCGCAGCCACCAGCAGCCGCGCCAGTTCTCCCGGCGGAAGCGGCAGCGCCACCAGACGCCGCCCGACCAGCGCCAGCACCAGATTGCCGAGCAGGTAGCTGCCCACCGTCGCATAGACCGCCCCCATCAGCCCGACCATCGGGATGAGCACGGCATTGGCCGCCAGGTTCGCCACCGTCGGTATCGCCATCAGCGCCGCCCGCAGGCCCGTGCGCCGCGTCAGCTGGAAACTCTCGGTCCAGTAGTGGATGAGGAGGCCATTGAGCAGGCCGGCAAACGCAATCCACGGAATCGTCTGCATCGCCTGATCGCGCAGGTCTTGCGCGATCATAACCTCCGCCAGCGGCCGCGCGACCATGGCCAGCCCCGTTGCCGCCGGAAGCCCGAGCAGCAGGATGAAACCGATCAGGCCGCGCGCCTC
>JBGSUF010000292.1:0-10326 GCA_041736285.1 Hyphomonadaceae bacterium
TCACCGCCAATCGCAGCGAGACCGTGCGCGCCGAGGCGCTCGCCGTCGGAGCCCGCCTGATCCACAAACCGGCCGAGCCCGGTGCGCTGCATGATTTCCTGATCGGCGCAACGACGCAGGCGACCGCCGGCTAGACCCGGCCTCGCAATGCCGAACGCGCCATGACGCGCCGTAGCGGGCAAGGTTATCCACACCGGCCGATGATTGTGGTGGACAAAGCGCCGCACGAAAAATCTACTGCTTGCGTTTCCTTGCGAATGGATCACACCATATATGGTAAACAAACGCACAGGCGCACCTTTGAGACGGAGACCCGAAATGTCGATCCACGCTGGCCAGATACCCATCAGTCAATCGGTTTCGGGGCTGTTGAAGCCGTCCATAGCTTACAAACCGTTCCGCTACGCCTGGGCGCACGACTACTGGAAAATCCAGCAGCAGGTTCACTGGATGCCGGAAGAAGTGCCGCTCGGCGAGGATTGCAAGGACTGGCGCGTCAAGCTGTCGGATCGCGAGCGCAATCTCCTGACGCAGATCTTCCGGTTCTTCACGCAGTCGGATGTCGAAGTCGGCGCCAACTACATGGAACACTACATGCCGCTCTTCAAACCGGTGGAAGTGCGCATGATGCTGGCGTCCTTCTCCAACATGGAGACGATCCACATCGCCGCCTATGCGCTGCTGCTAGAAACGATCGGCATGCCGGAGGCTGAATTCTCAGCCTTCATGGAATACCAGGAAATGGCCGCCAAGCATGATTATCTCAGCAAATTCGGCGTCGAGACCGAGCGCGACGTGCTGACATCAATGGCCGTTTTCGGTGGCTTCACCGAGGGGCTGCAACTGTTCGCCTCGTTCGCGATGCTGATGAATTTCCCGCGCTTCAACAAGATGAAGGGCATGGGTCAGATCGTCTCCTGGTCGGTGCGCGATGAGAGCCTGCACTGCGAAGGCATGATGAAGCTCTTCCACACCTTCGCGCAGGAGACCGGCGCGCTGACCAGTGGCGTCAAGGATGACATCGCCGACTGCTGCAAGACGGTCGTGTCGCTCGAAGACAAGTTCATCGAACTGGCCTTCGAGGCGGGCGAGGTCGAGGGCATGACGCCGAACGACATCAAGTCCTACATCCGCTACATCGCTGACTGGCGCATGGGCCAGCTGGGCCTGAAGCCGATCTACGGCCTGAAGGAGCACCCGATCCCGTGGCTCACCGAAATGCTGAACGGCGTCGAACATGCCAACTTCTTCGAGGCGCGCGCGACCGAATACTCCAAGGGCGCAACCCTCGGGGAATGGCATGGCGATGAAGGCGTGTGGGCCAATTTCGACAAGTTCAAGCTGAACCAGCTTCCGGCCGAATAGGCTTCGGGGCACCACGGCAGCAGCCACACGACACAAGCTCACCCCGGCCCATGCCGTCGCCGGGGTGAGCCGCCTTGCGCCAGCCGCTTCACCCGGCTGGCGGGCCTGTTTCCGCTGACCGGGCGATCACATCCCGCGACCCGGCGCCTCCGGCAACTCTTGACCCGCCGCCGCAGTCCCGGCAGGAGGGGTCATGACAAAGCCAGACGATGAAAGAGCGCCGCCAATGACCGGACAAGAGGCGCAAATCCATGCCCAGATCGACGCGATCATCGCCGAGCTCAGCGGAGTCTACCTCTCGTCCGTCCGTGCACTGACCGAAGCGCTGGATCGGTTTCTCGCGGGTGGCCCTCCGCCGACACCGGCCGAGCGGGCCGAGCGCGTGTTCTGTTACCCTGAACTCGTGATCGAATATGCTCCGCACGGGGCCGTGCCGCAGCTCAGCCGCGCCTTCGGCAAGTTTTCCGAGCCCGGCAGCTTCACCACGTCCATAACCAGGCCGGACTTCTTCGCCGCCTATCTGCGCGAACAATTATTCCTCCTGCTTCAGCGGTATCCGGGCGTCGCGGTCTCCGTGCGCCGGTCGCGTTCGGAAATCCCCTACGTCTATGTCTGGGATGAGGTGCATAAGCCGGGCGCCGAAAACCTCTCGGCGGGAGAGCTTGCCAGCTGGTTCCCCGCCCCGCAGCTTGCCGCCATCGGTGACGAAGTGGCAGATGGCGACTTCTTCCCGGCCGCCGGCGACAAGCCGCTCGCTTTGTTCGATGCCCAGCGCACCGATTTCTCCCTGAAGCGGCTGCAGCACTACACCGGCACGCCCGTCGAACACATCCAGCCGTATGTGCTGTTCACCAACTATCACCGCTATGTCGACGCCTTCACCGAATGGGCCTGCGCGCAGATCGCATCCGGCGGGCCGTATGACCGGTTGTCGGTTGCGGGCAACATCATGGTCGACGCCGACACCGACCGACCGCTCGACGTCATCGCGGCCGCGCCGTGGCGGCGCTACCAGATGCCGGCCTACCATCTGATGCGCAAGGACGGCCCCGGCATCACCCTGGTCAATATCGGCGTCGGGCCGAGCAACGCCAAGACGATCACCGACCATCTGGCCGTGTTGCGCCCGCAATGCTGGATCATGGTCGGACATTGCGGCGGGCTTCGCCATTCTCAGGCCATCGGCGACTACGTCCTCGCCCACGCCTATCTCCGCGAGGACCATGTGCTCGACCACGTCCTGCCCCCGGACATTCCCGTCCCCCCCATTGCGGAGGTGCAGATTGCATTGCAGCAGGCCGCCGAGGCGGTGACCGGCGAGAGCGGCGACGCGCTGAAGAAGCGCCTGCGCACCGGCACTGTCGTCACGACTGATGATCGCAACTGGGAGCTGCGCTTCACCGCCACCGCCCGGCGTTTCAACCAGTCCCGCGCCGTCGCCATCGACATGGAGAGCGCCACCATCGCCGCCAATGGCTACCGGCTGCGTGTGCCTTACGGCGTGCTGCTGTGCGTTTCCGACAAGCCGCTGCATGGCGAAATCAAGCTGCCCGGCGCCGCCAACCGCTTCTACGAACGTGCAATCAGCGAGCATATCCGCATCGGCATTGCCACGCTGGAACGGCTCGCCCAGGACGGCGGCGCACGGCTGCACTCACGCAAGCTGCGCGCCTTTGACGAACCGCCCTTCCGCTGAACGCGCCGGGGTGCCATCCAGCGCCCATGCAAGGAGCCTCAACCATGCTTGATCCACGAACCGACGATCGCGTCCTCAACACCGACCGCATTCGCAACCTGCGTGACTTTGGCGGCTACCCCGTCGCCGGCGGCCGGATACGCCGGGGCCTCCTGTTCCGCTCTGGCCATTTCGCCGAGGCCACCGACAGCGATCTGGACACGATGGCAAGGCTTGGAATTGCCATGCAGGTCGATCTGCGCCGCCCCGATGAGCGCGAGAAGGAGCCGGGACGCTGGTCGGCGCCCCATCTCATCACCAGTGATGGCGGCCGCGAAATGACGTCGCCGCACCTGCAGTTCGTTGCACAACTGAAGACCGGCTCACCGGACATTGCCGAGGGCTGGATGCGGGAATACTACCGGCTGGCACCCTTCCGGGAGCACCATGTCGAGCTGTTCACCGGCTGGTTTGATGCTCTGTCGGGCATGGAGGGGGATGAGGCAGCACTCGTCAACTGCGCTGCTGGCAAGGACCGGACCGGCCTGCTTTGCGCCTTCACCAAGCTGGCGCTCGGCGTGAGCGAAGCCGACATTGTGGGCGACTACATGGCGACCAACATAGCTGCCCAGGTCGAGGACAGGCTTGCCGACGCGACCGCATACTTCAATCGCCAGTCAGGCGCAGACCATCCCCCGGAAGTCTATCGACCCTTCCTTGGCGTGCGTGAGGATTATCTTCGCGAAGCCTTCGGCGCGATTGATGCACAGGCCGGCGGGCTCGACGCATATCTGACCGAAGTTCTCGGCGTTGGCGAAGACAAGCGCGCCGCCCTGCGCCGCCGGTTGATCAAGGCCTGATCGAGGCGGTCCAACCCGGCAAAGCACCGCGCTCGCTGCCGCCGCTGCCGCCGAACGCCAGATCGGCAGACTGGCAAACTGGCAGACTGGCAAACGGGCAAACTGGCAAACTGGCAAACTGGCCGGACAGTCAGCTCGCAGGTCGGCAGAAAACAAGACCCCCGAAACCCATGCAAAAAGGGCTGGCATCGCTGCCAGCCCTTTCGCGTTTGTTTCCGTCGTTCGGCTTAGTACTTGTAGCCGAGCGTCAGCATGAAGGTGCGCGGATCGCCATAGAAGCCCGTCAGCGTCCCTTCGCGGCCCAGTGTCGGGGTGAATGTCCCGTTGGCGTTGACGTTCACGAAGTTGTAGCCAGCCACGATGTAGCGCTCGTCGGTCAGGTTCTTCCCGTGCACGGCAACAGACCACGGACCTTCCTCCTGGTTCCAGACCAGGCTGACATCATAGAGCCAGTAGCTGTCCTGATCGAGGAAGGGGTTCGGGACTTCAAACTGCGAGGACGCATCGCGGAACGAGCCGCCGCCGGTGAGCGAGACATCGCCCGCAGCAAAACCCCGGACCGGAACCGAATAGTTGAGCCGGTAGGAGATCGTCCAGTCCGGCGTGTTCTGGAACACGCGCTGGCTCGCGACATCAACACCGAAGGCGTCGATGAACTCGTTGTACTGGGCGTCGATATAGCCGACCGACCAGGACAGGTTGATTGCGTCACCGCTGGCAAAGGCGTCCTGCGCCATCAGCATGTTGCCTTCGAACTCGACGCCCGCAAGGTTGGCTGACGCCGCATTGGTGGTCACGCCGGTGAAGGTGTCGTTCTCGCCGTCGCCATCGGTGTCGATGCCGACAGAGCCCGGGATCTGGACGTCTTCGTAATCGTTGTAGAAGACCGCGACGCTTGCATAGAGATTGTCGAGCTGGGTCTTCCAGCCGAACTCGTAGCTGGTGACGGTTTCCGGATCGAACTGCATGAAGTCGAACACTTCATCAGCAGACACCGTGCCGTTGCGGTCGAGATCCGGCGCGGCCGATGTCTGGCCACGCGGGTCGAACGAGCCGCCCTTGAAGCCTTCCGTGTAGGACAGATACAGAGTGTTGTCGTCGTTGGGCTCGTAGGTCACGACGAATTTCGGCGTGAAATCATCGTATGTGGCCGTGCCGTTGAAGTTCGACGTGGTCGCCAGCAGCGTCGGGTTGCCGCCGAAGAACTCCGAGAAGCCGCCCAGAAAGGTGCGACGCAGGACGATCGAGCTGCGCTCGTCCTCGGTGTAACGGCCGCCGAGCGTGACGCTCCACTGGTCGTTGATCGCAAACGTCACATCGGCGAACACGGCCCAGGTCTTGGTGCCGACATCGCCGAAGGTCTGCGCGTTCAGGCCCGGAAGGACGTTGTCGAGCAGCACGTCAAACACCGTCGAGGCATTGGCGTCGAGATAGTAGACGCCGAACACGCCCTGGACCGTCTCGCCGGTGTAGTTGATCAGGAATTCTTCCGAGAACTGGTCGTTCGCGTAGATTGCCGGAACATCAAGGTCGCCCGACGGAAGGCTGTCGAAGTCGATCGGCGAGGTGCTCTCGTCTTCGCGGTAGGCGAGGATGTTCTTGATCGAAAGGGTCGGCGAGATTTCATACTCGGCCACGATCGAGCCGCCGAAAGCCTCAACTTCCTGCGCCACCACGTTCAATCCGGCGCGGGTGTCGAACACATCTCTGAGCACCGGGGCGCCGCTGAGCTGGCCCGGAATGAAGCGATGGCCCTGACGGGCTTCCGACTGGTCGTCGACATAGTCACCCGCAACGCGGATGCTGAAAGCCGGGGTCACATCCCATTCCGCCGACAGACGGGCGGCGAGCACGTCCTTGTTGTAGTTTTCGGTGCCGAGATTGAGGTTGGAACCGAAGCCGTCCCGGGTCAGCCGGGCCACCGAGCCGCCGACGCGGAAGGTGTCGCTCAGCGGCATGGAGCCGGTGACGATGCCGTCGATCTGGTTGTAGGTTCCGACATTGACGCGGGCCTTGAAGGCCACTTCGTCCGGCAGGCCCTTGGTGACATATTTGATTGCGCCGCCAATCGTGTTGCGGCCATACAGCGTGCCCTGCGGACCGCGCAGCACTTCAATGCGCTCGACGTCATAGACGTCCAGAACGGAGGCTTGCGGGCGGTTCAGGTAGACATCGTCAATGTAGACGCCAACACCGGCCTCGAAGCCGGCGACCGGGTCCTGCTGGCCGACGCCGCGGATGAAGGCGGTCAGCGTGGTGTTGGTGCCGCGCGAAACTTCCAGCGTGACGTTGGGTGCGCTCTTGGCCACTTCGGTCAGGTCGGTGACGCCGATGGATTCCAGCATGTCCCCGTCCAGCGCTGTGACGGCGAGCGGCACGTCAATCAGGCTCTGCTCGCGGCGCTGGGCGGTGATCGTGACGGTGCCAAGGCGACGATCGTCGCTCGCTGCCGTCGTGTCGGACGCTCCGGCATCCTGAGCAATGGCCGGCGCCGCGAAGGCAATCGCGGAAGCGCCAAGCATAAGGGCGGTAAGCCCGGTACGCATCTGAGTCATTGTCGGTGTCTCCCCTAAATTCCGGTTATGGTCTGGAAAACTGTTTACCCGGAAAATTCAACAGCTGTTGAAAATTATGGGAGTGGTGGATTCCTGTCAATTCGCCGGGAATCGATCTGGCGACGAAGTTGCCCCTTCCGTGACCGTTTCCGGCCGGAGTGTTGCGCGAATGCCTCAAACCCCCGGCAGGGTCGTGCGCTGAATGCTGACCGCCGCGCTCAGTCCTCAGTTTCGCCGATGCCGTCTCTGCGGCGTGCGCCAGAGACATACCCGTGTTTCTTCAATAGCCCGCGCATCTGATGATAGCTGAGGCCGAGCATTGCGGCAGCCCTTCCCTGATGATGATCACAGCGCGCCATCGCCATGTCGATCAGGCGCATTTCCAGCGCCGAAACCTGCGCCTCGAAGGCGGTGGGCGTGATGATTTCCGGCTGCAGCGGCGTGGCCATTTTCGTCATGACCGCGCCCATGACCGCGCCCGTGTCTTGCGCAACACCCTCCTGCGCCTCACCACCCGGTGAAGCCCCGCGCGGCGCAAAGGGTGAAGCGAACGGGTCAATGTCCTGCGGCTGCACCATCACCGGCTGGCGGGCATCGAACAACAGGCTGCGATGGGTCGCCCGTTCGGCCACGTTTTTCAGCTCGCGCACATTGCCGGGCCACGGCGCCGCCTCGATCAGCGCCACGGCCGAGGGCGCAAGCCCCGGAAAATCCAGCCCCATCTCCCGCGCAATCCGTCCCCCGAAGTGATCGGCCAGCAAGGACGGATCACCCTTGCGCGCCCGCAGCGGCGGCAGCGTCACCACATCCCAGGCCAGCCGGTCGAGAAGGTCGGCCCGGAACCGGCCGCGCGCCACCTCTCCCGGCAGGTGCACGTTCGTCGCGGCCACCACCCGCACCTCGCAGCTTCGCACATCTTCACCCCCGAGACGCTGGTATTCGCCATATTCAACGACGCGCAGCAGCTTCTCCTGCACCTTCAGCGAGGCGGTCGCGATCTCGTCGAGAAACAGCGTGCCGCCGTCGGCCTGCTCGAACCGCCCGGCCCGGCGACGCGTCGCCCCGGTAAAGGCGCCCGCCTCATGGCCGAAAAGCTCCGAATCCAGCAGATCCTCAGACAGCGCCGCACAGTTGACCCGGACAAGCGGTTTGTCCCAGCGCCGCGAAAGATAGTGCAGCCGCTCGCCGATCAGTTCCTTGCCGGTTCCGCGTTCGCCGATGACCAGCAGCGGGCGCTCAAGCGGGGCGACGATGGAGACGTGCTCCAGCGCAGCCTGCCAGGCCGGAGCGGTCCCGAGGATTTGTGGCGCATCACGCATTGGCTATTAAAGCCATATATTGGCTGAATGCACCACTAATTTTTGGCGATAATGACCTTATGATTGACCCGGCAACGAAGATGAAAACTAAATTTCCCCATTTTTTCAGCGCTCTACGTGATTAACAGCAAACTGGCATGAAACTTGAAATGACTGTTGCATCTCAGCGGCGGGGGCCGCGACAGCCAAAGGGATTGTCCCGGCGGCGCAACACGAAAAAGGACTGGCAGAAAATGACCGACCGTTTCCACGACCCCTACGCCGCCCGCGAGGAACCGTCCTCGTTCAGCCGCTTCGGTCGCTGGCTTTCCCGCCGACCGACGGAGAGCTGGATGTTCTTCATCGCCGGCATCGTCATCGCCGGCATTTTCCTCTGACGCTTCCCCCACTCGAAAGGACACTGACATGGGACTGTTTTCCCGCTTCGGCGACATCATCAATTCCAACATCAACGCCATTCTCGACAAGGCCGAAAATCCCGAAAAGATCGCCCGGCTGATGATCCAGGAAATGGAGGACACGCTAGTCGAGGTGCGCACCGCCGCCGCGCGCGCCATGGCCGACAAGAAGGAAATGGAGCGCGAGATCGCCCATTTCGAAACCAATCGCGACGACTGGGCGAACAAGGCGGAACTGGCGATTGACAAGGGCCGCGAGGATCTGGCCCGCGGCGCGCTGGTCGCCAAGAAGCGCGCTGACGACGAGATTGCCCGCCGCCGCACCGCGATGGACATTGCAGAGGAAGCCTTCGAGAAGCGCCAGGACGACATGAAGAAGCTTCAGGCCAAACTCGAAGAGGCCAAGGCCCGCCATCGTTCGCTGATGATGCGCCGCGAGGCCGCCGAACAGCGCATCCGCATCCGCACGCAGGTCTATGACGGCCGGGTGGATGAGGCGCTCGCGCGCTATTCGGTGGTCGAGCGCAAGGTCGATGAGATGGAAGCCTATGCGGACATGATTCAGGGCCGCGAACCGACGCTCGCCCAGCAGTTCGCCGATCTTGAGCGCGACGAGGCGGTCGAGGCCGAACTTGAAGCGATGAAGCGGGCGCGCACGCGGCCTACGGCCTCCAAGCCGGCCAAATCCGACAAGGCGGAGGGTTGATCCATGTTGCTATCGGTTTCAGTCATGGCCGCAATTTTGGTCACCATCACAGCGCCGGGCCTGATTGCGCAGGCCCTTCGCACCCGCCGCGAGCCCACCTCTTCGGCCTCCGGGGAGAACTCCAATGGATGAAGCCTGGATCATCATTCCCCTCATCGGGGTCATCGCGATCTTCATCATCCTGCCCGCGATGCTGTTTCACTACATCACGCTGTGGCGCAGGCAGCGGACGCTGCAACCCGATGACGAGCGGATGATCGAAGATCTCTGGCGCTCGGCCAAGGCGATGGAACGGCGGATCGAAACGCTGGAAGCGCTGATATCCGAACAGACCGCAGAAAGGGACGCTGCGCCGCGCCGTCCCCGCTCAACCTACGACCAGTAAAGGAACACCGTCATGGCACGCCGCAACCGCGACTATCGCCGCAACTATGATGAAGGACCGGAGGAGTTTCGTTCGCCCAACCCGAACCAGCTCTACCTTTCACGCACCGACAAGATGGTGGGCGGAGTGTGCGGCGGCATCGCCGAGCGCTTCGGATGGGACAGCGCGCTGATCCGCGTCGGCGCCCTGATCGCCCTGTTCACCACTGGCGGCGGCGCTGCGGCGGGATACATCATCGCGATGATGATCATCCCGAAACGCCCGTCAGCTGCCGAGCGTGCGCGCAATCCGGAAGAAGACGCCTTCTGGCGTGAGGTTTCCGACCGTCCGCGTGCCACCTTCGGCTCCATCAAGTACAAGTTCATGGACCTGGAGGAACGCCTGCGCCGGATGGAATCCAACGTCACGTCCGACGAATGGCGCCTGCGCCGCGAGTTTCGCGACATCGAAAACTGACAGGGACGCGCCGGTGCCGCCGGTCAAAGCGCGGCACCGGACAATGCCGACAACACGACACAGCCTTCGTAGAGACAGCAATCGCCTGGCAAGGGAGAGGGAAATGCTCAGGACCAGAATTTGGACGCGCACGGGACAGGTGATGATTGCGGGGGCTCTCGCGCTCGCCATGATCACCAGCGCAGGCTTGTACGCGGCCCGCTCGGGCCTCGCCCTTGAGGTTGGTGGGCTGACGCTGACGGTGGACCTCAGCAAGGACAGCGGGCTGAATGTCGCCTTCCGTCCGAGCCGCGAGCTGGCGCGCGCGTCTCCATTTTCCGGGGTCTGACCGTCTCAGTCCCCAGACTCGCGCCGTTTCGAGCGGCGTATCAGGAACCGCGCCGGTGACACGGCCATGGCCTCCGGTCCGGACACTGGCAGAGGCTCGCCAAAGGCAAGCGAGGCGACAAGTTCCGCCATCAGCGGTGCCAGCGTGAAGCCCCGGCTGCCCAGTCCCGTCAACACGAACACGCCGGGATGCACCGGCAGCGGCCCGGTCGGCTCGCGCCCATGGCGAAGCTCTTCGCGTGCCAGACCTGGCGCGACGTCACCGCGATGTGCCAGCAGG
>JBGSUF010000332.1:0-4507 GCA_041736285.1 Hyphomonadaceae bacterium
GCCGCCTCCGCATTGAGCGCGAACGCCGCCGCAACATCGCTCTCCGCTGCGTCGACCGCCGTATAGGCCGCCGCATTCACCACGATGTCACACCGGACCGCGTCCAGCAGTCGCTCCGCCGCCCCCTCGACGCATAGATCAAGCTCCGGCCGGCCGGCTGTGATCACGTCAAGCCCCGCAGCCTCGGCCCGTTCGCCAAGTGCGCGCGCAAGCTGCCCGCTCCGCCCCATGATCAGCAGACGCAGCGGATGCGCCCTCATGAACTCACGCCGGGAAGGCCGAGCCGGTCTCCGCGATAGCTGCCTTCTCGGATTGGCTGCCACCAGTCGCGATTGCCCAGATACCAGTCCACGGTGAGCGCAAGGCCGGTCTCGAAGGTCTCCTGCGCGCGCCAGCCAAGCTCGCGTGTGATCTTCTGCGCGTCGATGGCGTAGCGCTGGTCATGCCCCGGACGATCCGTGACAAACCGCACCAGGTGACGTCGGGGCGGCGTCCCGCCAAGCCGCGCGTCGACCAGATCGCAGATCGCCCGCACCACCTGCAGGTTGGTACGCTCGTTTCCGCCGCCGATATTGTATTTCTCACCCGGCCGACCACGGTTCAGAACGTCCCACATGGCCCGGACATGGTCATCCACATAAAGCCAGTCACGCACATTTGATCCGTCGCCATAGACCGGCAGCGGCCGGCCCTCAAGCGCGTTGAGAATCATCAGCGGAATGAGCTTTTCGGGAAACTGGCAAGGCCCGTAATTGTTGGAGCAGTTGGAAATCACGACCGGCAAGCCATGGGTGCGATGCCATGCCAGCGCCAGATGGTCAGAGCCCGCTTTGGAGGCCGAATAGGGCGAGGACGGATCATAGGCCGTGTCTTCCCGGAACAGGCCCTCCGGACCCAGCGAGCCATAAACCTCATCGGTCGAGCAGTGCAGGAAACGAAACTTCGTCTGCGCTCCGGCCTCCAGCCCGGCCCAATACTGACGGGCCGCGTCCAGCAGCGTGTATGTGCCGACGATGTTGGTGGCAATGAAGTCGTCGGCATCACCAATCGAGCGGTCGACATGGGTTTCGGCGGCAAGGTGCATCACCGCGTCCGGCCGGTGGCGCGCAAACAGCCGCGCCATCGCAGCGCCGTCGCAGATATCGGCCTTCTCCATCACCAGTCTGGGCGAATGGCTGACCGGCTTCAGCGAGGCAAGGCTGGCGGCGTAGGTGAGCTTGTCGACCACCACCACGCGCGCGGCGGTCGCGGCAATCAGGTGCCGCACCAGCGCGGAGCCGATAAAGCCCGCGCCCCCGGTCACGATCACGCATTCGCGGTCTGTCTGGTCATGTCGCTGCGGCAAGAACTCTAACCCTGGTCGTGAAATATCATCGGAAGCGCCGCAAGCGGCGGCATCCTTTCATCCTTTACCGACAGGATAGGTGATGCGCCGTCAAGCGGCCAGTCGATGCCGATATCCGGATCATTCCAGGCGATGCCCATGTCGCATTCAGGGGAATAATAGTCAGACACCTTGTATTGAACTTCAGTGTTCTCATCGAGCGTCAGAAGGCCGTGCGCGAAGCCTTCGGGCAGATAGAGCTGGTTGCCATTCTCCGCAGACAGTTCAACCGCGACATACTCCCCGAAGGTTGCCGACCCGGCGCGAATGTCGACGGCGACATCAAGGATTGCACCCCGCGTGCACCGCACCAGCTTGGCCTGCGCCGCGGGCGGCCGCTGAAAATGCAAGCCGCGCAGGACGCCGCGCTGGCTTGAAAAGGAATGATTATCCTGAACGAATGGACCCGCAATTCCCGCCGCCGCCCACAGGTCCGCGCGCCATGTCTCGGTAAAATGCCCCCGCGCATCCCCGTGCCGGACCGGATGAACAAGCACCAGCCCCGCCAAGCTCAGCTTCTCGAACTGTGGTCCACCTGACATCCGCGCGCCCGTCGTCACTCGCCGGTTCTGGCCGCAAAGCCGAATCGGGTTTCCAGTTCTGCCCGGGTCCAGCGGCGCGGGGTGGCCGTCATCCCCGGTGGCTGGCGGCCCGCCTCATGCACATAAATCCCGGGCTCCACTTCGCGATACCACGCCACATCTTCGACCGACAATCGCTTCAAATGGGCGAGATAATCGTCCAGCGTCGCGAACGCGATACTCCCCGCATGCGGCAGTCCCGTCACACCCATCGTCGCTTCTCCCTTCATCCCGGCCCCCTCCACTGTCACGAGGGTCACGCGCGGGTCGCTTCCAGCTGCTGCGCCGCCTTCGGCTTCCGGGGCGTTCGGGGCCTGGCAGCCGACAAATGCAAAAACCATCACAAAAGGGACTTGCCGAAACCGCACCATCGTTCAAACTCCCGACGTAAGTGTATAGTGTATTCTTCGCGACCGCACATGATTGTATGGTGAACAGTCGCACGGGATAATGCAGCCAAGTCAAGCCGCAGCGGCCCAGACCGCCCGGCAACGGAAACCCTTGAGAGGCGACAATGTATAATCTGCGTGGGATTACACCTGAAGGTTTTCAGGGCTTCGACCATGACTGGGTTCCTTTCGAGGGCCCCTGGCGCGCTTCGGTGTACAGCGACTTTGTGGGCGGCGGCAGCGCCCTTCCGGATGGCTTTGCGCCCGTCGAGACCGAGTTCAAGCACATTCCCGAGGATACAGGCTGCTGCTGCATGGGCTGCGTGACCGAACCGGTGTTCGCTCAGGGCATTGTCGGCGCAGATCAGGGCGATCCGGAGGGGTTGAACGGTACCGACGAGGTCGGTTCGCCCTTAATCAACCCCAACACGCTCTATGTCGGCGGCATTGATTTCGTGGGCGATCAGGACAATTTCCGGGTGACCCTGCAGGACGGGGTGACCTACACATTCTTGGCTGACGGCGTTTCGCTGGCAAGGGCATTCATCGGACTTTTCAATGAGTCCGGCACACAGGTCGGCACCGCCCAGCGGGTCGGCGACAGCGAACGGATCGAGCTTACCTTCACTGTTCCTGTCGGCGGCGCAGCCAGTCAAAACTACTCTTTCGGGGTGATCTCCGGATCGACGGGCGGAACCGGCTCATACACCGTGTCCTTCACGACGCAGGGCGTTGCATGGAACATTCCGGCGACCGATGACATCGCAGGCGATACCTCGACCGGCGTGTCGATCGCCGTGGATGAGGTCTTCACCAGCGCGCTGAACAGCCCGACGGATCGCGACTGGGTCCGGATCGAGTTGTCTGACGGGGAATGGTATCGCGCCTTCCTGAGCGGCGTTGGCGGCGAAAACGGCGTCGACGACACCTTTGTGCGTATTTACGACGCCAATGGCGTGCTCGTTGCCTCAAACGATGACCGCGGCGACGGAACGCTGTTCTCTGCCGTCACCTTTCAGGCCGCATACTCCGGCACCTATTTCGTCGAGATCGACAACTGGTCAGACGCCAACAACGATTTCGGCTTCTACGGCCTGCAGGTCGGGACCACGGCTGAACCGACGCCGGTTGACGCCCTCGCCGGACGCTCCCTTCTCTCCAGTAACATCATCTACGTCTACCTTGCCGGCAATGGTGAAACCTTTACGCAAGGCAGCACCGAATATTCCTCGCTCGGCTGGGAGGCGTTTGCCGCAACGGCTGTCGAGAACGCGCTGGCCGAGTACGAGAATCTCACCAACCTCGATTTCCGGATCACCACGAACGCGGCGCAGGCCGACTGGATCCTGACCACGTTCGATGAGGAGCGCGACGCCGAGAACAACACCATCCTCCTTGGCCGCATGAATTTTCCCGGCCCGGATGTCCAGTATGGCCAGTTCAACATTCATCAGGGCACCGGGTGGACGGCGTCCGGGCTCGCTCCCGGCGGGTTCGGCTTCAACACCGTCCTTCACGAGTTCGGCCATGGTGTCGGCCTCGGCCACCCGCATGATACGGGCGGTGGCACCGACGTGCTCCAGGGTGTCACCTCCAGCGCCAGTCCCGGCCTCTACAATCTGAGCCAGGGTGTCTACACCGTCATGAGCTATAACGACGCTTACGAGATTGACTTCGGTCGCTCGCCGAGCAGTGGTTATGGCTGGACTTCGACGCTCGGAACACTCGACTTTGCGGCGCTGCAGCGGATGTATGGCCCTGCCCCGGTCCGCGAGGTCGGCGACAATGTCTACACCCTCTCCGGGGTCAACGCGCCGGGCACCAGTTTCCGCCTGATCTATGATTCCGGCGGCACGGACACCATCCGCTATGATGGCTTCCGCGACGCCACCATCGACCTCCGCGAAGCAAGCCTGCGCTATGAGCCGGGCGGCGGCGGGCGGGTCAGCGTCGTTCAGGGGATTTTCGGCGGTTTCACCATCGCCAATGGCAGCGTGATCGAGAACGCCACAGGCGGCACCGGCAATGACACGTTGACGGGGAATCAGTTCGCGAACGTGCTGGATGGCGGCACGGGCAATGACCGTCTGAATGGCGGCGACCAGGTCGATCTGGGCTCGGAGTCGGGCCAGATTTACCGGCTCTATCTCGCC
>JBGSUF010000369.1:0-8267 GCA_041736285.1 Hyphomonadaceae bacterium
CCGAAGCCGAGCGGGCGCAGCGCATCTTCCAGCGCCGCAATGCCCGCCCCGCCATCGGGCGTCAGCGACGCCACCCGGATCAGCGCCTGCGCCAGCGCGACCGGATCAAAGGCGGAGACATCGTCCGGCGCCGTCATCATCATCTTTTCCATCACCTGTAATCATTGTCCCGGCAGGATGTACTCGATACCGGCCGCCGGCCCCAGCGGCAGATCGAGATAGACCCAGCCCATCATCAGGAGGATGCCGGTGATCAGCATCCACACCGAATACGGGATCATCACCGCTGTAAGGCTGCCAAGGCCGAATGTCTTCTGCCACCGCTGCGCAAAGACGAGGATCAACGGGAAATATACCATCAGCGGCGTGATGATGTTGGTGGCCCCGTCGCCGACACGGTAGGCCGCCGTCGCCCCTTCCGGACTGACCCCGAGCAGCATCAGCATCGGCACGAGCACCGGCGCGAGCAGCGCCCATTTCGCGCTTGCCGAGCCGATAAACAGGTTCAGCGCCCCCGTCAGCAGCACCATCAGACCCAGCACCACCGGCAGCGGCAGGCCGGAATTCTCGATCGCATTGGCGCCGTGCACCGCCGAAATCAGGCCCAGATCAGACCAGTTGAACATCGCCACAAAGTGCGCCGCCGCAAAGGCCAGCACGAGATAATAGCCCATGTCCTTCATCGCTTCGGCCATCATGGCGACCAGTTCGCGGTGGTTGCGGATCGTCCCCGCCGCCGCGCCATAGGCCCATCCCGCCAAAAGGAACAACAAGAAGAACCCGCCGACCAGCGACGTGAAGAAGGGCGTGAGGTTGGCAATCTGGCTGCACCGCCCCGCCGCCGCCTCGGCTGCCGGGCAGGCGTCTTCGTTGATCAGCGGCGTGCCGGGACCATAGGTCATCGCCGCCCACAAGAGCATGACCCCGAGAACCGCGAGGCCGGCCCGGCCAAGCCCCTTCTTCTGGGCGGCCGTCAGCGGCGCGGTGACGTCGATCTCGTCGCCCTTGGCGGCATCCTCCCCGGCGTCGGACGTGCGGTAAGGGCCAAGTCGCGGCTCGACAACCTTGTCGGTCACAAACCAGATCACAGGCAGATAGATGAACAGGAGCGCCGCGATGAACCACCAGTTGCCGGTGATATCCATCACCCAGTTCGGATCAAGCTGCGATCCCGCAACCGCCGTCTCGGTGATCCCGAACAGCAGCGCATCGAGTTGCCCCGGCGCGAGATTGGCCGAAAAACCGCCGGAAACACCCGCAAACGCCGCCGCAATCCCCGCAATCGGATGACGGCCCGCCGCATGGAAGAGGAAACCCGCCAGCGGGATCAGCACGACATAGCCAGCATCGGCGGCATGGTTGCCAAGCATGGCGACCAGCGCGACCAGCGGCGTCAGGAGGAATTTCGGCGCGCCTGAAACGGCCGCCCGCATGCCGGTCGCAAACAGGCCGGAGCGCTCGGCGACGCCCGCGCCAAGCATCACGACGAGCACATAGCCGAGCGGATGAAAGTGCGTGAATGTCTTCGGCATTTCCGTCCACAGCCGCTGGATATTCTCCGGCGAGAGCAGGCTGGTGGCGGTGATGATTTCCTTGTTCCCATTGGCATCGGTCGCTGTCGGATGGACAGCCGAGAGGCCAAACATGGATGCAATGACCGAGATCAGGATGAGCGCGAAGATCAGGTAGAAGAAAATGAACACCGGGTCCGGCAGCCGGTTGCCCGTCTTCTCGACCCAGCCGAGAAATCCCTTCGTCTGCGCCGCTTGTCCGCCCGTCTCTGCCATTGTCTGCCTCCTCCCTCATATCTCGCCGCCGAATGTGGACAGTTTGGCCGCCAGAGGCAAGGCAAAGCGTACCACTTGCGCCGTCGTACGGACTGGATTGTAATCGCCGAGGCTCTCAGACAGGAGGTTTCATGCCCCGTATCGACCCGAAGACCGCCCCGGCCCGCGGCGGCACACGCTATCCCGCCCCCCATGATGCGCCCTGCAAGGCCCGCTCCTGGTCAGCGCTCGGCGAGGCCGCCGGGCTGACACAATTCGGCGTCAATCTCATCCGCATTCCGCCCGGCTCCTGGTCGTCCCATCGCCACTGGCACATGCTGGAGGATGAGTTCGTATGGGTGGTTGAGGGGCAGGCCACCATGGTCACGGATGGCGGCCGCGAGACGCTTGGCCCCGGTGACAGCGCCGGCTTTCCCGCCGGAGTTCGGGACGGGCATCATTTCATCAATGAGGGGCCGGGCGACCTTGTCCTCCTCGTCGTCGGCTCGCGCAACGACGCCGATTACGGCGAATACAGCGACATCGACATGAAATTCGGTCCAGAGCGGTATAGCGGCGCAGGCCATTACACGCGCAAGGACGGCACGCCCATTTGAGGCCGCATCAAGCGCGCAAAAGCTCGTTCACGCCGGTCTTGGCGCGGGTGCGCTCGTCCACCGTCTTGATGATCACCGCGCAGGCCAGCGAAGGCCCGCCATCGGGCGCCGGGAGGCTGCCCGGCACGACGACGGAATAGGGCGGCACCTCGCCATAGCGCACCTGCCCGCTCTGACGGTCCACAATCTTTGTCGACTGGCTGAGGAACACGCCCATGGCCAGCACCGCGCCCTCGCGCACGATGACCCCCTCGGCAACCTCGGCCCGCGCGCCGACAAACACATTGTCCTCGATGATGACCGGATTGGCCTGCAGCGGCTCCAGCACCCCGCCAATCCCTGCGCCGCCGGAGATGTGGACGCCCCGCCCGATCTGCGCGCACGATCCCACCGTCGCCCAGGTGTCGACCATCGTCCCGTCACCGACATAGGCGCCGATGTTCACAAAGCTCGGCATCAGCACCACATCGCGCCCGATATAGCTGCCCCGGCGCACCACGCATCCCGGCACGGCGCGAAAGCCCGCATGGCGGAACTCAGCCTCGCCCCAGCCGGCAAACTTCAACGCCACCTTGTCCCATGCCGGAGAGGACGGCCCCTCACCCATCAGCGTGTTGGCGTTCAGCCGGAATGACAGCAGCACCGCCTTCTTCAGCCACTGGTTCACCGTCCACGCGCCATCATCGCCGCGTTCGGCCACGCGGAAGGCCCCCGAATCAAGCCCCGCCAGCGCTGCATCCACCGCGTCCGTCACCTCGCCGCGCGTTTCAGGCGACAGTTCCGCGCGCGCGTCCCAACCGGCCTCGATGGCGCTGATCAGCGCGGCTTTGGCTGCATGTGTCATGTCGTGATCCTCTGGTTCGGCGTTCGGGTTTGAGGCCCCCCGCCGTCAGATCGCCAGGATCGACCGCAGGAAGCGCGTCAGGTCATCGGTTTCATAATCGACATGGGCCGGGCGGTCATCCCCCGGTCCGGCCGGCCGGACATTTTCCGGCTCATGGCTCCAGTCCTTGCCGGATCGCACGAGCACGGTGGCAAAGCCCATGTCATGCGCGGGCGCAAGATTGCGGGCCAGATCCTCGAAAAAAGCCCCCCGGCGCGGATCGACATCATGGGTTGCGACGAACAGGTCGAACGCGCCCCGGTGCGGTTTGGGAAGGTATCCCGCGCACTCGATGCCATAAATGCCGTCGAGCAATTCCCCGACGCCGAGCCGGTCGCTGACCCGCTCGGCATGGCGGCGCGATCCGTTTGTGTAGACATATTTACGGCCCGGCAGAGCCGCCATCGCCGCCGCAAGCTCCGGACTGTGACCGATCGGGCTGAGGTCGATGTCGTGCACGTAATCGAGAAATGCCGCCGGTTCGAGGCCATGCACCGTCATCAGCCCGTTCAGCGTTGTCCCGTGATCGGCGTAGTATTGCTTCTGCAGCGCCCGGGCGGCGTCTCGCTCCAGGCCCAGTTCACGCGCGACAAAGTCGGTCATGCGCACGTCGATCTGCGCAAACAGGTCGCATTCGGCCGGGTAGAGCGTGTTGTCGAGGTCGAACACCCATTCGGTCACAGAATCAAAACGTCGCGCGAGGGACGTCAATCGCGCGGCTCCAGCGGGCCGAAGTCACGATCGAAGAATTCAAAGACGATCCTGGCATTGCTGGGATTGGCCGTTGCCACAAAGGCGCGGTTGTCAAAGCCGCTGGCCTCGCAGTCGGTGCGCCCTTGAATGACGAATTTCGCCCGGCCAATGCAGAAGCCATCGGCCCCGCGCAGCAGTCGGCGAACCCCGCCCGCCTCCTCGATCTGGCCGTAGACAAAGTGCGGCACCAGCAGCAATTCCTCGTCGATCGTGCGCACGCATCCGCCCGCTTCGAGCACCCACCAGCCCCGGCTTTCCCAGCCGTCCGCCCGCTGGCGGGCAATTGCCGCCGAAATCCGGCTACCTGTCCGATTGCACAGCGTCAGCCCGATATTGCGCCCGCGATTGATCGCCACCTGTTCGAGAATGTCGATCAGGTCAGCATCACCCGTGTCCTCCGCCAGCTTCTGGCTCCTGAGAAATTCGGCGATGCTGGCGCGTGTTTTCGGCCCGATATTGCCGTCGATCCGCCCGCTGAACACGCCGGCATCATCGAGCAGGCGCTGCACACCCGCCGCGCGCGCCGTTTCGAGGGAATAGTCCTCGGTCTCCTCCAGAATCGTCGTCCAGCCGGTGCGACGCCCGATCAGTATTGGCCGGAAATCCTTCGACTCAAGCCCCATCGCCGCGCAGTCGGACGGGCTCTCCACCGAGAAGGAGCCGGTCACATCGACGCACAGCGCCCGGTCCCCTGCCCATTCGCGAAGCCCTCCCCGGTGCGCCGGAGAGGAGCGCGCATAGAAGAAATGCACCCCCGGCTCCAGCGGCGCCAGCAGCACCGTCTCGCAATCGCCCGGCTTGATCTTGGTCCAGCCGTTGACGACGATGCCGCGCCCTTCCGGCCGTGCGACAGCGGCCTCCTGAATGAAGCTGGTCCGGTTGCAGACATTCCAGCCGCGCTCGGCCTGCGCCTGCGCTGCGCCGGAAAGGACCGAGGCTGCAACCATGAGGCCGAGCATCAAGAATGAAATGCGCGCGGCCAATCCGTCAGCGAATAAGCGTGCCTGAACCATGTTCGGTAAACAACTCCGTGAGCAATGCGTGCGGGCTTCGCCCGTCGAGGATGACGCTCGCCCCGACGCCACCTTCCACCGCCATGCGCGCGGTTTCAAGCTTCGGTATCATCCCGCCCTGCACTGTCCCGTCTGCGATCAGGCCGGCAATGTCCTCGCGGCGGATTTCGCGCATCAGTTGGCGGTTCCTGTCGAGAACGCCGACCACGTCTGTCAGGAACAGCACGCGGCTCGCCTTCAGCGCGCCTGCGATCGCCCCCGCTGCGGTGTCGGCATTGATGTTGTAGCGTTCCCCGTCAGCCCCGCACCCGACCGGCGCGATCACCGGAATGAAATCGTCATCCGCCCGGATCAACGTCTCCAGAAGGCCGGGATCCACCTTGTCCGGCTCCCCGACAAAGCCGAGGTCGATGACCTGTTCGACATGATTGTCCGGGTCGCGCCGCGTCCGCGTTGCCCGCACCGCCGTCAGGATGTTGGCGTCCGCGCCCGACAGGCCGACCGCCTTGCCGCCCGCCGCGTTGATCGCGCGCACGATGGATTTGTTGATCGCCCCCGCCAGCACCATCTCGACGACCTCCATGGTCGCAGCGTCGGTCACCCTCAGCCCGTCCTCGAAGCGCGAGGTAATGCCGAGCCGCTCCAGGAGACGCCCGATCTGCGGCCCGCCGCCATGCACCACCACCGGGTTGATCCCCAGCAGTTTCAGCAGCACCACGTCCTTGGCAAACAGCGCCGACAGCGTCTCGTCCACCATGGCATGCCCGCCATACTTGATGACGATGGTCTGGCGGTCATACCGCTGGATATAGGGCAGCGCCTCGGAGAGCGTGCGCGCGGTCAGGTTAGCAGTTTCGATGTTCGTTTCAGCCATGCCGCCCAACTAATGCGTTTTGCGGCCAAGCGGAAGCCGGTTTGACGGCTCAGAGCAGCCCGGCAAGTTCCGCGCGCAGTTCCGGAATGCCTGTGCCCTTTTCCGCCGACGTCACGATGATGTCCGGGAAGGCCGCCGGATGCTTCTTGATCTGCGCCTGCACACCGGCGACAACGTCCGGCAGTTCGGAGGCCTTCAGCTTGTCGGCCTTGGTCAGCACGACCTGGAACACCACCGCCGACGCATCAAGCGCGCGCATGACCTCATGGTCATTGTCTCCGACGCCCCGGCGCGCATCCACCAGCAGCAATACACGCCGCAGCGTCACCCGGCCGCGCAGGTAGCTTTGCGTCAGCTTGGTCCACTGCGAGATTGCGGCCTTGGAGGCCTGCGCATAGCCAAAGCCCGGCAGGTCGACAATGTAGGCGCGGCCTGCAAGATCGAAGAAGTTCAGCTCCCGCGTCCGCCCCGGCGTGTTCGACGCCCGCGCCAGATCCTTGCGGTTCAGGAGGGCGTTGATGAGGCTCGACTTGCCGACATTGGAGCGTCCCGCAAAGGCGATTTCCGGCCTGTCGGCATCCGGCAGGCTCGCCATGGCGACGACGCCGCGCACGAATTTCACCTCACTGGCAAACAGGAGACGGCCGGTCTCCATGAGATCGACGGCGGCAATCTCTTCATTTTCCCCGTCCGCTTGCGGCTCGTCCCCGGTCAACTCGCGTCCGCCCCGGCCTTGCCCGCACGCAGCCGCCGGATCAGCTTGTCGAGCTGTGTTTCGACGCCCTGCCGCCGCATGATCACATACTGCTGGATCAGCGAAAGGAAGTTCGACCACGTCCAGTAGATCACAAGCCCGGCCGCAAACCCTGCAAAGACGAAGGTGAAGATCAGCGGCATGAAGGCAAAGATCCTGCGCTGCATCGCGTCCGGCGGCGGCGGGGAGAGCGACTGCACCCCCCACATCGTCAGGCCGTAGAGGATCGGCCACAGGCCCACGCCCAGCACCGCGCCGACCAGCGGAATCGACTTCACATCCGCCCCGGTGAACAGGCCGCCGAGCAGACCGAACAGATTGCCGATCGCCGTGGGATCCGGGGATGAAAGGTCATTGATCCAGCCGAAGAAGGGCGCATGACGCATCTCGATGGTGACCGTCAGCGTCTTGTAGAGCGCAAAGAAGACCGGGATCTGGATCAGAATGGGCAGGCACCCCGCGAGCGGGTTCACCTTCTCCTTCTGGTAGAGCTTCATGATTTCCTGTTGCTGGCGCTGCTTGTCGGCGGCGAAGCGTTCGCGGATCTCCTTCATCGGCTCGGTCAGCTTCTTCATCTTCGTCATCGATTCATAAGCCTTGTTCTGAATCGGGAAGAAGATCGCCTTGACCAGAACCGTCAGCATCAGGATGGAGACGCCGAACGCTACGCCGCCCAGTCCGCCGACCCAGCCCTTGAAGGTCTCCAGCAGCCAGAAGAACGGCTTGGTCATGAAGTAGAACCGGCCCCAGTCGACGGCGTCGTTGAAGCGCGGAATGGCAAGCTCATCCTCATACCGGCCGAGCACGGCCACTTCCTTGGCGCCCGCATACAGCCGGTTGACGACCGTCAGGCTCTCGCCGGGGGCGATGGACATTTCCTCGCCCGTCGTCGTCGCCTCGGTCATCGGCCGCCCGTCGCGCACCCGGTAGGAAGTGTCAGCCAGGAAGGCCCGCGTCTGGTCCGGAATGACGGTCATCATCCAGTACTTGTCGGTCAGGCCCCACCAGCCGCCCGCCTGCGACGCGCCGCTCTCGGTCTTGGATTTCTGCAACTCGCTGTATTTCTGCAGCTTCAGCTTCCCGTCCAGGACGCCGATCAGGCCCTGATGCACGATGCCGGTATTGATCGAGGAGCCGGGATCGACGCTGTCGACGAAAGCCTTCCATCCACCGAAACGCCGGATGGCGGAGACCGGGCGAAGGACGCGGGTCGCGCTGCCGTCATTGGTCACCGTGTCGGTGAAAGTGAACATGTAGTCGTCATCCATCGCGATCACGCGGTCGATGCGCACGCCGTCGCGCTCGAAACGGATGGTGACGGGACTGGCCGGTGTCAGATCGCCGGACGTGACGCGCTGCCAGTCGGCATTGGCGCCCGCGATCAGCTGGTTGTCCGCATCGACCCAGCCCACGAACGAATAATAGCCAAACTCCGAAGCTTCCGGCGCGAGCAGGCGCACCTCGGCCTCTTTCTCGACCGTGACATAATGCCGCCCGAGCGACAGGTCATCGAGCCGCGCACCCGACAGCCGGATCGAGCCATCCACGCCGGCGCCGCGAAACACGATCCGCGCCTCCGACGCCAGCGCTTCCTCCACAGACAGCGC
>JBGSUF010000408.1:0-1689 GCA_041736285.1 Hyphomonadaceae bacterium
GCCGCCGGTCGAGGTGCCGGCTGCAAGTCGGCCTTCCTTGTCGAGAACGACGCAGCCGACCGTGCCGTGGGCGAGCTCGCCATCGGCGACCGTCCGGCTGACGGCGGGCGTGTAGTAGGCTTTCGGATTCCACACTCTGGCGAGGTTCTGGCGCCCGGCAAACGCGCCCGCTCCCTTGCCGACAAGCAGGACGTGCGGGCTTTGGTCCATGACGCGCCGCGCCGCCGTGATCGGGCTGCGATAGCCCCGCAGGGCCGCAACCGCTCCGGCGCGCCGCTCCGGACCGTCCATGATCGCCGCGTCAAGCTCATATTGGCCATTGCGATTGGGGGAAGCGCCGCGCCCGGCCACGTGCATGCCGCAGGCTTCCAGCTCCTGCACGACATGTTCGACGACATCGATGGCGGCGTGTCCGGCTTCCAGCCGCTCCCGCGCAATCTTCAGAAGGCCGGCCATATGCACTTCGGAGGCCTTGTAGCTTTCGTCGCGCACAGGTCCGGCGCCGCCGTGCATCGCTATAGCCCAGTTTTGCGGCATGGAATGCTCCTGTCAGATTGTTCTTCACACGACGGCCTGCCCTCGCTAGCCTCGCTGCAACGCAAAAGGCAATACACCCAAGGGAGCAAAACAGCATGAAGGCGATACTTTCCACTGCGCCGGGCGGACCGGACACGCTGGAGTTGGCCGAGATCGAAGCGCCGGTCGCGGGGCGCGGCGAGGTGGTGATCGCGGTTCGCGCCATCGGGGTGAATTACCCGGACGTGCTGATCATTGAGGATCGCTACCAGTTCCGCCCCGACCGGCCCTTCTCGCCGGGCGGCGAAGTGTCGGGCGTGATCGAGAGCGTTGGCGAGGGCGTCAGCCATCTCAAAGCCGGCGACCGCGTCCTTGCCATGACCGGCTGGAACGGGATGCGCGAGAAGCTCGCGGTGGCAGCGAAGAAGTGCGTGCCGATCCCGGATGACATGCCATTCGAGGAGGCGGCGGCGTTCGTGCTGACCTATGGGACCACCCATTATGCCCTGAAATGGCGGGCAAACCTGCAACCCGGCGAAAGCCTGCTTGTGCTCGGCGCAGCGGGCGGCGTGGGCGTTGCAGCGGTCGAGCTTGGCAAGGCGATGGGCGCGCGGGTGATCGCCGGCGTTTCCTCGCAGGACAAGCTCGACATGGCGACGTCCAAGGGCGCCGATGATGGCCTGATTTATCCGCGCGACGGCCTCGACCGTGATGCGCAGAAGGCGCTGTCGGACAATGTGAAGGCGCTGGGCGGCGGCGGCGTCGACGTCGTCTATGACGCGGTTGGCGGGGACTATGCCGAGCCGTGCCTGCGGGCGATGAACTGGAATGGTCGTTATCTCGTCATCGGCTTCCCGGCGGGCATTCCGAAGATACCGCTGAACCTGACGCTGCTGAAGAACTGCCAGATCGTCGGCGTTTTCTGGGGCGCGTGGGTGGAGCGCGAGCCGCAACAATTCGCGCAGAGCCTGCAGGAATTGTTTGCGCTTTATGCCGAGGGCAAGATCCGGCCGCACGTTTCGGAGACGTTCGCGCTCAAGGATGCGGGGGCCGCGATCAGCCACCTCGCCGGGCGCAAGGCCAAGGGCAAGGTGGTGATCACCGTCTGAGGCCGTTTGTGCGGCGGGGGCTGGCGCACGCGGTTCCCGGTTCGCGATCGGCAGCGATGGCGGC
>JBGSUF010000023.1:0-9885 GCA_041736285.1 Hyphomonadaceae bacterium
GCGCTGGGCGGACGCGAGATTGCAGCCTGCGTCGGGGCGATCATCGCGGCCCGCCATCAGGGCGTGCCGGTTGTGCTGGACGGCTTTGCCACCTGCGTGGCGGCGGGCGTGGTGAAGGCGCTGCAGCCCGATGGCATCGACCACTGCATCTGCGGCAATCGCACGCTGCGTCCGGCGCATGACGCCGTGCTCGACCGGATCAACCTCAAGCCGGTGCTCGATATCGGCCTCAACAGCGGCGGCGGCATGGGCTCGGCCATGTCGCTCGGCGTGCTGCGGTCGGCATCCTCGCTCTTCCTCGCGCAAACCAACGCCCCGGCCTGAACGAACAAGTCTCCGGAAGTGACGCAAGGTCATGTTCACGGGGGCCTTGCCGCCGCCGCCCCATCGGGCGTATTCCCTGTAAGAACGTCGGCCTGAACAGGCCCGGTCGCAGCCATGGGAGAACGCACATGAACCTGGAATTCAGCCCCGAGGAAATCGCCTTCCGCGACGAAGTCCGAGCCTTCATCGATGCCAATTACCCTGACCGGTTGCGCGAACGCGACCCCGAGCACGGCATGTCGCGCGAGGATTTCCTCGCCTGGCACAAAATCCTCGGTGAAAAGGGCTGGAGCGCCCCGGCCTGGCCGAAGGAATATGGCGGCACCGGCTGGACGCCGACCCAGCGCTACATCTGGTCTGAGGAAAACGCCCGCGTCGACGCCGTCATGCCGCTGCCCTTCGGCATCGCCATGGTCGCACCGGTCATCTACACCTTCGGCAATGCCGAGCAGAAAGCACGCCACCTGCCGGGCATATTGTCGGGCGATGTGTGGTGGTGTCAGGGCTATTCCGAGCCGGGCGCAGGCTCCGACCTCGCCAGCCTGAAGACGACGGCCGTGCGCGACGGCGACCATTATGTCATCAATGGCCAGAAAACCTGGACCACGCTCGCCCAGCATTCGGACTGGGGCTTTTTCCTGTGCCGCACCGACCTGAACGCCGCCAAGCCGCAGGAGGGCATCTCCTTCATCCTCGTCGACATGCGGTCGCCCGGCGTGGAAGTGCGCCCGATCATCACCATCGAAGGCGGTCATGAGGTCAACGAGGTCTGGCTGACGGACGTGCGCGTGCCGGTGGAAAACCGCGTCGGCGAGGAAAACGGCGGCTGGACTTACGCGAAATTCCTGCTGGCGCACGAGCGCTCGGGCATTGCCGGTGTCGCACGTTCCAAGCGCGGGCTGGAGAAACTGCGCGACATCGCCTCGACCGAGCTGCTTGGCGGCAAGCCCTTGCTGCATGACGGCGAGTTCGCGCGCCGCCTGTCCCAGCTCGAAATCGACCTGACGGCGCTGGAGTTTACCGAGCTTCGCACGCTGGCGGGCGAACAGTCGGGCCGCGGACCGGGGCCGGAAAGCTCGCTCCTGAAGATCAAGGGCACCGAAATCCAGCAGCGCCTGACCGAACTCACGCTCGAAGCGGTCGGCGTGTACGGCGCGCCCTTCTATCGCGGCTTCCCCGATGACGGCAACAATGCGCTGGAGATCGGGCCGGACCACTCTCACCTCGCCGCGCCGAGCTATTTCAACATGCGCAAGACCTCGATCTATGGCGGCTCCAACGAAATCCAGCGCAACATCATCGCCAAGATGGTGCTCGGCCTCTGAGCCCGGCAACGCGCATGGCTGACAAATGTGGATCCCCTGCGGCGTCGATTGCGCCACAGGGGATTTGCGCTGAAAAGGCAAAAGACCGCTGACTGCAGGCGCAGCGCACCGCCCGCAAGACAAGAACGAGACCGGAGGGAAACCGATATGGACTTCAATTTCACCGACGAGCAGAACATGATCCGCGACAGCCTCGCCCGGCTGATCCGCGACAGCTATGATTTCGACGCCCGCCGCGCGGCCGTGGCGTCGCAGGCTGGCTGGCGGCCGCAACTCTGGGCACAGTTTGCCGAGCTTGGTCTGCTGATGGCACCCTTCTCGGAGGCCGATGGCGGTCTCGGCGGCGGCGCGATCGACTCGATGGTGATCATGGAGGAGTTCGGCAGGGGTCTGGTGATCGAGCCTTATGTGCCCACCATTGTGTGCGCGGGCGGCTTCCTCAAACACGCCGGGAACGACGCCCAGAAGGAAGAGCATCTCGCCCCGATCATGTCCGGTGAGCGCGTCTTCGCCTACGCCTGGGCCGAACCGCAGGGCCGGTTCGATCCGTTCGACGTGGCGACCAGCGCGCGCAAGTCCGGCGATGGCTGGACGCTTGACGGGCGCAAGTCCGTCGTCATCGGGGCGCCGTGGGCCAGCCACCTTATCGTGACGGCGCGCACGTCCGGCGGTCGCCGCGACACGTCCGGCCTCTCCGTCTTCATCGTCGATAAGTCGGCGCCGGGCGTCACCACGCGTGACTATCCGACCGTTGACGGTCGCCGGGCGTCGGAAATCCTGTTTGAAAACGTCGCTCTGCCCGCCGAAGCGCTGATCGGCGACGCCGACGCCGCGCTTCCCCTCATCAACCGCGTCATGGACGAGGCCGTCGCCGCCACCTGCGCCGAAGCGGTTGGCGCGATGGGGCGGCTGCACAAACTCACCCTTGAATACGCCAAGACGCGCAAGCAGTTCGGTGTGGCCATCGGCAAGTTTCAGGTCATCCAGCACCGTCTGGCCGACATGTTCATGGAATACGAGCAGGCCGTCTCGATGACCTATATGGTCACGCTGAAGCTCGACGAAGACCCGGCAACACGGGCCCGCGCCGCCAGCGCTGCCAAGGCCAAGGTCGCTCAGGGCGCACGCTTCCTCGGACAGGCTGCGGTGCAGATCCACGGCGGCATCGGCGTCACCGACGAGGTCAACACCGCTCATTACTTCAAGCGCCTCTCCATCATCGAGGGCGAGTTCGGCGATGCGGCCCACCATTTGCGCCGTTTCACCGCGCTCAGCGTGCCGGAAGCGGTGGCGGCCGAATAGGCTGCATCGCCAGTATGGACTCTGGCAGAGGGGGCGGGGAAACTGCCCCCTTTCGTTGACCGGCCCCGGCGGCCTGCATGAGGGATGACACAATGAACGGGTTCAGGATGCTGGCGGCGGCTTCTCTTGTCGCGGCCATGCCGTTCGCAGGGGCGGCAAACACACAAGCCATTGCGCAGGAGAGTGACACCCCCTCCAGCGCCTGCGCGAGCATTCCCCAGCGTGCCTTCGACTTCTGGGCCGGGGAATGGAATGTCGTCGATGAAACCGGCGCCGTTGTCGGCACCAGTTCCGTTACGGTTGAGGAGGGCGGCTGCCTGATCGTGGAGCGTTGGCGCTCGTCTGGCGGCGTGACCGGCCAGAGCTACAATTACTTCGACACGACGCGGCGCGAATGGCGGCAGGTCTGGGTCAGCCCGTCCGCCATCATCGATCTGTCCGGCCAGCCGACCGATGACGGGCGCGGCATGCGCATGTTCGGCAGTCTCGTCCATCCCGACGGGAGCACGCGGCCGATGACCGCGCGCTGGACGATGGATGATAAGGGCCGCGTCCAGCAGGAGTTTCGCCTGTATGACGATGTCGACGACGAGTTCGCGCTGTGGTTTGCGGGAACCTACATGCCCGCCGATTGAGCCTGCTGTACACAGTTCCCACGTCCCACGTCTCCCGTCCCCCAGTTCCCACGCATGCCGCGTCCATGGAGGCGGTCGCGCAGCTGTGATCAGAGCCATCTCGAAAGTCTGCGGGCTGCGTGGTATCCTCCGGCTACTTTCAACGGCCAAGGGGACTGGCGATGACGACGCGGCGAGGCTTTCTTCTTGGGGCTGGCGCAATGATGGCGACCGGGCCTGCGGCAGCGGCGGGCTATTGCAGTCCGTTCAACTATAACGGTGTCCAGACGTGCGAGGTCGGGCTGGAGATGGGGCCGGTGGTCACAGCTCAGCAGGAGTGCCAGAACTGGTGTTGGGCGGCCTGCATCGAAACCATTTTCGCCCTGCGCGGATACCGGGTGCCGCAGCAAGCCATCGTTGAGAAGGTCTATGGAGACCCCAGCGCCTGCCGCACGGCCTCCAGCGCGCAGATCGTGCAGGCAGTCGATGGCAACTGGCGAACGACCGACGGGCGACGCTTCACCGCGCGTCCGGAAGTGCTGACCGATCTGCAGATGGGCTATATGCGTCCCGACACGCTCGGTCAGGTCTGGAACGACCTGTCGGCGGGCCGCCCTCTCATCAACGGCGCGGTCGGCCATGCCACGCTGCTGACGGCGATGCAGTATCTGCAGGACGTGTATGGCCGCACCCAGATCACCGGCCTGACCGTGCGCGACCCCTGGCCGTTTTCGCCAAATCGGCGGCTGCTCGCGCCGCACGAGGTCAATGGCACAATCTTCATCTGCCGGGTCATGGTCAGCTGACGCGGCAAAAGAAAAGGCCGGACAGCGAATGTTCGCGTCCGGCCGGAAGTTGGTGTCCTATCGGGGGAGGAGCCGTTTGAAAACAAACGGAGAAGCGGAGAACACGCCGCGTTCATTGGATGATATGACCCCTCAACCAGCGATGTTCAAGCCGTGCTTCAGCATTGAAGTCATGCAGAACCGCATGAGGCTGCGCAAAAAAGCGTCACAAAGCACGAAGTGACGCAACCTCTGCCGTGAGGAAGTCGCGGAAGGCCGCGATTCGTGCCGAGCGCCGCAAATCGCTCGGATAAATGAAATAGAGATCGAAAGCGGGGCCTGAAAGCTCCGGCAGGACTTTCACCAGTTGCGGGGAGACAGAGCCCATATAGTCGGGCAGGTCGGCAATACCGAGACCGGCTTCCACCGCGCGCATCATGGCAAAGACGTTGTTGACGGTCAAAGCGGGCTTGCGCGGCGGGGTATCATCGCGGCCAACGCGCTGAGCCCAGTTCACATTGCGCATCGGGGTGCTGTCGTCGTGACCATAGACGATGATGCGGTGTTGATCGAGCTGCGCCGCCGTCTCCGGATTGCCGTGCGCGGTGAGGTAGGCGGGCGAGGCATAAAGGCTCGTCGCGACAGTTCCGAGGCGGCGCTGGATCAGGTCGGCCTTGTCGGCGGCCCAAAGGCGGATCGCGCATTCGGCCTCCAGCCGCAGGAGGTCGAATTCCCTGTCATCCAGCATGACGTTCAGCGTCAGTTCCGGATGGCCGTCCATGAAGCGCCCCAGCCGCGGCGTCAGCCAGACCGACCCGAAGGTGACGGGCGCGGAGACATTGAGCTGGCCGCTCGGCGTCTTCTGGTTGTCCCGCAGGGTGAAAGCCGCCGCCTGCGCCGACATGGACATTTCGCGCGTCGCCCGGTGCAGCACATGGCCGGCATCGGTCAGCACGAGGCCGCGCGCATGGCGCTGAAACACCGACACGGTGAGGCCGTCTTCCAGCGCCGCAATCTGCCGCGAGACGGCCGACTGGGATATGCCAAGCCGCTCGGCCGCCGCCGTCAGGCTGCCCGTTTCGGCCGCCGCGTGGAATGATTTCAGCTTGTCCCAGTCCATGTCATCTCCCGTGTTGGGCAGACGATAAGGCCGTAAGACAGCGTTGTCGCGCTGATTCGCCGCAAGCGTGAGAGGGGCGTTGAAGCAACCGGCCCTTCAGGCTTTGAGGCCCACAGGCTTTCAGGCGTTCACCGCTTCCGGTTCATGCACCGTCTCAAGATAGCGCTCGGCCTCCAGCGCGGCCATGCAGCCCATGCCGGCCGCCGTCACCGCCTGACGGAATATCTCGTCGGTCACATCGCCGGCCGCAAAAACGCCGGGAATGTTGGTCGCCGTCGAATCCGGCGCGGTGACGATGTAGCCGGACGGCTTCATCTCGACCTGACCGACGAAAAGTTCGGTCGCCGGCTTGTGGCCGATCGCGATGAAGACGCCGTGCGCGTTGCGGTGGGTGATCTCTCCGGTCTCGGTGGAACGCAGGCGCACGCCGGTCACGCCGCGCGGCTCCTCCATGCCGAGCACCTCCTCCAGCGCCGTGTTCCACACCACCTCCACCTTGGGATGACGAAACAGCCGGTCCTGCAGAATCTTCTCGGCGCGCAGGCTGTCGCGGCGATGAACCAGCGTGACCTTGGACGCGAAGTTTGTCAGGAACAGCGCTTCCTCCACGGCGGTGTTGCCACCGCCCACCACGATCACCTCCCGGCCGCGATAGAAAAAGCCGTCGCACGTCGCGCAGGCGGAGACGCCAAAGCCCTGGAATTTCGACTCGCTCGGCATGCCGAGCCACTTGGCCTGCGCCCCGGTGGAGATGATCACCGCATCGGCGGTGTAGGTGGTGCCGCTCTCGCCCTTCATGACGAAGGGGCGGCGGGAGAAATCGACGGAGCTGATATGATCCTCGGCAAGCTCGGTGCCCATGGCGAGGGCGTGCTCGCGCATCTTGTCCATCAGTTCCGGTCCCATGACCTGGGTGAAGCCCGGATAATTCTCCACCTCGGTGGTGATGGTGAGCTGTCCGCCCGGTTGCAGACCGGCGATCAGGAGCGGCTTGCGCATGGCGCGGGCGGCGTAGATGGCGGCGGTGTAGCCGGCCGGGCCGGAGCCGATGATGGCGATCTCGGCGTGGCGTGTGTCTGTCATGGTGATCTCCTGCGCGGGGCGAGGCGGGTTTGTTTCCTCAGCGTTATGGGGATTCGATGCACAGAAAGAAAGGGCGTGCGGTGGGCGGCGTTAGAGCGCAGCCCCGCCTCAGCCACCCCCCAACTACCCCTCAGCCACCTCCCGGTCACCCCGCATTGCAGGCTTTGACGTCGGTATCTGCCCCGCACGCGACCTCGACCGTGGAGTGGGTAATGCCCCAGCGGCTCGCCAGCCGGGCCTTCGCCGCAAGCCGCAGCGCCTCGGCATCGGCCCCTGCCGGCGCTGCAATTTCCAGCGTCACCAGCGGCTGCCGCTCCGTGAGAGACCAGGCATGCACATGGTGAATCCGCGCCGGGCCGGGCAGATGGGCTTCAAGGTCTTCAGTGATGTGCGCCGTGTCGATGTCCGGCGGCGCGCTCTCCAGCAGGATGCGCCCCGCCTGCCCGGCCACACGCCACCCCGCCCAGCCGACAAGGCCCGCGATGAACAACGAAAGCAGCGGATCGGCCGGCAGCCATCCGGTGAAAAAGATGATGATCCCCGCCAGCACGGCCGCCAGCGATCCAAGCAGATCCCCCGCCACATGCCAGAGGGCTGCGGACATGTTGAGATTATCCCGGTCGCCGCCGTGCAGGATGGCGAAGGCGACGAGGTTTGCCACCAGCCCGAGCGCCGCCACCGCGATCATCAGCGGTGCATCGACCGGCGACGGCGCGAGGAGGCGCTGTCCGCCCTCGATGATGATCCACGCGCTGATGAGGATGAGCGTCAGCCCGTTGACGAAGGCGGCGAGAATGCGAAACCGCCCCCAGCCGAAGCTGCGCGCGCCGTCGGCCGGTCGCTCGGCGAGGCGAAAGCCGAACCAGGCCAGAACCAGCGCGCCGGCATCGGTGAGCATGTGGCCGGCATCCGCAAGCAGGGCGAGCGATCCCGACAGAATGCCGCCCACGACCTCGGCCACCATGAAGATGAAGGTGACAATCGCGGCCAGTGCAACCCGGTTGCGGTCGGCGCTCCCGTCCCCGTGGCCATGCCCGTGCCCATGCTCATGTCCGTGGCTATGGGAATGGTCTTTCGAATGCGCGTCCCGTCCGTCAGCGTCATGATTGTGTGCCATGTGCGGGAGATGTGGACGTGGACGCGAGAAGTCAAGAAAATTCTCATTATTACAATGATTTAGGTGTTGTTATATCATCCGGTGAATGAGGCTTTCCGTGGCTCCGGCGCGATGTGCGGCGACATGGCTGCGAATGTTGCACAAGGCGCGGTGGATTGTGGAAAACCGGGGTGGTAGGGTCTGCACATCACAGGAGGCGGGACATGGATCAGGTGCAGACATATTGGTTGTTCATCACGGCGGGCGTTGGCCTGATCGCAGCCGTGATCGGGGGATCGCTGACGCAAGGCTTCGCGCACACGCGGCAGGAAAAGCGCGAGGAGGCGCATCGCCTGAGCCTGATCAAGGGCATCGGCCAGGAATACCGGCTGAACCTGTTTGAAGCGCTGGGTGAGTTGCAGTCGCTCGTTCTGGATGACAGCGGCCAGGTGATGGCTGACATTGACTGGCGCACGCGGCTTCACCCGCGCAGCACCGTGAAACTCATCCCGGTCGAGCCGCGCCTGCATCAGGCGGCCATGTCCAGCCTCGCAAACGTCGATCATGCGGCAATGGCGGTGATTGGCTTTGGCTACCGCGAACTCGAACGCCACAAGGGCGGCATAAGAGAAGCGCTTGCAGGTGGCTCGCTGCACTATGGCGCAGTCCAGTCGGCCGTTTACGAGGTCGTCGAGGGGCTGGCGCTGCTTTATCTTTGGCGCAATCATTATGGCCGTGCTCCGGCCGAGATCGGCAGCCTGCGCAAGAAGGAGCTGGTGGAATATGCCCGCGCGCAGGGCCTCGGCCGTTTCCACTTTCCCGGCATCAACCTGATTGATCTGATGGTCACCTACATCCGCAGCTTCGGGCTGAAGGTCACGCCGGTTGTGCTCAAGCTCACCGCTGAAGACTATTTTGCCCGAAAGCCGGGGGATCGCGGCCGGGTGGCGCGGCAGGCCGTGCAGAAGGAAAAGGCCCTCGTGCGCCTTCGTCTTCGCGAGGAACGTCGTTATGCCCGCATCGAGGAGCAGACCCGAAAGGCCACCGAAAAGGCAGCCCAGGCTGCGTTGCAGAAGGCCGGCACAGCGCAGTGACCCCCGGCCGTCCGTTCCACGTTCATCGGCTCTGCGCGCACAAACTGTGAATGCAGGCCGGAGCAGGGCTTGACCCCCGCCCCGGTGCCGCTCACCTATGGAAGCCATGCGATTTTCCGGAGTGCCCATGTTTTTCAATGATGATGACGACGATCTGCCGACCCGTCCCGCGACAGAGCCGAACGCGTTTCTTGAGCAGGCTCTGTTCAAGGCGCGGACCATCCTTCTGACCGGAGGGATTGACGACAAGGTGGCGCAGCGTGTGTCCGAACGCCTGCTGGCGCTATCGTCGGAGAGCAGCGATTCGATTCTCCTCGTGCTGTCCTCTCCGGGCGGCCATGTGGAGAGCGGCGACATGATCCACGACATGATCAAGTTCGTGCCTGCGCCGGTGAAGGTGCTGGGTTCGGGCTGGGTCGCGAGCGCCGGCGCGCTGATCTACTCTGCGGCCGAGCGTGAAAACCGCTACGCCTTGCCGAACACGCGCTTCCTGCTCCACGAACCGCGCGGCGGCGTCGGCGGGCAGGCAGCCGACATCGAAATTCAGGCGCGCGAGATCATCAAGATGCGCGAGCGTCTGAACAACATCTTCGCCGAGGCGACCGGCCAGCCGCTGGAGCGGATCAAGCGCGACACCGATCGCGACTTCTGGATGTCCGCTGAAGAAGCGGTGGCCTACGGCCTCGTTGGCAAAGTCGTCCGCCATCGCAGCGAAATCGGCTGACTTTGCGGGCGCTGCCCGGCTTGACGCGAAACACCGGACCGGCCTTCCCACCCCCAGCACATGGGCGGGAAGGCCGGTCTGCATTTCGGCGCACGCCAGTGACAGCGACATTTGCTTATCGGAAAGGTTTTGGCGGGAGAGTGCGGCTCAGACACGGGCACGTTGAAAGCATTTGAATCATGGGTTTACGCAATTTTCCGGAGCGTGGTGGTGAAGCTCCGGAGGCGCCGCCCGTGATTGGCCAGATTGCCGGGCGCACCACGCCGGTTTCCGCCGCCGAGACGGTTCACGCCGCCATTCGCCGCTTCCAGTCCGATCCTCAATTGCTGATCCTGCCGGTTGTCGATAGCGGCGCGCCGGTCGGTATCGTCCGCCGGTCCGCGCTGGTCGAGCGCGTGGCGCGGGCGCAGGACAAGGC
>JBGSUF010000031.1:0-28523 GCA_041736285.1 Hyphomonadaceae bacterium
GCGCGGCTGACCGGCGCGCGGGCGCCTTCGATGAGGCGCACCGCCGCCCAGCCGCACAACAGCCCGAGCGCCGGGTAAGCGGGCAGGATGTAATGGCTGAGCTTGGTCGGGAGAAGTTCAAACAGGAGCCATGTCGGGATGGCCCAGGCCAGGATGAAGCGCAGGGCGGATGTCTCCGGTGCGCGCCGGTCGGCCTTGCGCATGGCGCTGAAGGCGAGGGCAACGCCAGGGATCAGCAGAAGGGTTGCAGGGAAGAAATGGGTGAGGAGGAAAGCAAGGTGGTAGCCGGGCGGGCCGCCATGTCCCTCCGATGCGCTGACAACCTTGTCCCGCAAATCCTTGCCGACTGCGCCTTCGAGGAACTCACCGCTGGTGGCAAGCTGCACCCAGACAAACCATGGCAGGACCAGAACGACGAACAGCGCCGGCCCGGCCCACCAGCGCAGTGGCCTCATCCATCCGGCGCGGCGCTCAAAGCCCCAGAGCGCGAGCATTGCCAGCCCCGAGACGAGCGGCGTCACCGGGCCTTTTATCAGAAAGCCAAGGCCGGTTGCGGCCCAGAACAAAAGCGCGAGGCCGCGATGTTGCCCCGGCGGCGCGACGTATAGCCGCGCAAGCGCCCCCATGGAGAGCACGGTGAAGGCGCAGAGCACAGCGTCGGTCTTGGCGATATGTGCCTCTGACGTCAGCAGGAGCGTCGAGCCGAAAAGGGCCGCGCCGATAAAGGCCGTACGTCTTGGGAGAATGGCGAGGCCGGCCCAGAAGGTCAGCATGGCGGCGGCCATGGCGCCGAGAAGCGATGGCAGGCGATAGGTCCAGATCTGCGCGGCCTCCGGCCCTGTGGTCACGGCGGTTGCGGCCGCCTGAAGCCAGTGGATCCCGGCAGGTTTCTTGTTGCGTCCCTCATCCTGATAGCTGATGCGGATATAGTCTCCGCTCTCCAGCATCTGCTTGGACGCCTGCGCAAACCGGCTTTCGTCCCGGTCGAGGGCGGGCAGGTGGAACACGCCGGGAAACGAAGCGAGGAAGACGATCAGGGCGAGGAGAGCGTAGGCGAGCGCATTGCGGGCGGGTGAGGGCGTTCCGGCGCCTGTCGATGTGACATTCATGTTGCGCTCGGGTGACAGATTGCGGCGAAGGCCGAACTCGCCTCTCGCACTTGCGCGCGCAGACGGCTAAGAGGACTTTCGGTTCCTGCAATGCCTTTCACGAGGCGCGGCGAGGAGCCGACCGGAAATCGTACAGCGCTCCACATCGGAAAACCGGCCTGGCCGCTTCCGAGGGACGCTCCAGCCAAGCGTTGCCTCTGGCGTCGCAATGCCGAAAGTCTGTTGAGCATGGGTCAGGCCCTCGAGTTTTCCATTGTTGTCCCCGTTTATAATGAGGCAGGCAATGTCGACAAGCTGGTTGCGGAAATCGTCTGGGCGCTGGACGGGCGATCTTATGAAATGGTTTTCGTCGATGACAGCTCGACCGACGAGACGCTGAGCCAGCTGGTTGCGCTGAAGGACCAGTATCCTGCGCTGCGCGTCCTCTCTCACCGTGCCAATGCGGGGCAGAGCCGCGCCATCCGCACCGGCGTCCAGAATGCGCGCGGACGCATTGTCGGCACGCTCGATGGAGACGGCCAGAACGACCCGGCCGACCTGCCCCTTCTCTACCGGGCGCTGACCCGGGCGGATGCGTCCGACGGCCTCGGCATGGTCATGGGACGCCGGGCCAAGCGCAAGGACAGCGCATGGAAGCGCTTCGGATCGCGCCTCGCCAACCGGGTCCGCAAGCGTTTGCTGCGCGATGACTGCGATGACAGCGGCTGCGGCATCAAGGTCTTCCCGCGCGAAGTGTATCTCAGCCTGCCGTATTTCGATCACATGCACCGTTACATGCCCGCGCTGATCCGCGCCGAGGGCCATGGTGTTGAATACCTCGACGTCAATCACAGACCGCGCGGTGCGGGGCGGTCGAAGTACACCAATTTCGGACGTCTGGCGGCGGCGTTCTCCGACCTGCGCGGTGTGACCTGGCTGATCCGTCGGCGGCGCAACCCCGGCGGGGCGAATGAAGTCTGAGGCGCCGGTGCGCTGCGGCAAATCTCTCGCCTTTCGCGCCTGTCCATTGTAGAGACATGCTGTGAGCCTTTTGGGGAAATGCCATGAGCAAGCCGCCGACAAGGGAAATGATGGGCATGGCAGGCGCTGCCATGCTTGAACGAAAACGCCGGGCGGCCCAGTCCGCGGCCGGCAATGACAACGGTAAAAGGGGACACTCAATGCGTGCCGTTTTTGGAATCTTCCCGCTGCTGGCCATTCCGGTCATCATCTACAATCTGATGGCTTTCGTCTTTCTGGGTGATGCCGCGCCTCTCGTCGACGAGGCTCAGCGCACCCTGTCGCCCATGCTGGCGAGCCTCGAAAAGCCGATGCTGACCCTGCCGATGATCGGCAATGTGGTCTGGAAAGTGACGGCGGGCGATGCGCTCCTGCTGCTTTCTGTGGGGCTGCTCTTCATCGAAATCCTGAAGGCGACCTCGACCGGCACGGCGACGATCTTCAACCATGCCGTCTCGATGCTGATCTTCATCGTCTGCCTGGTTGAGTTCCTGCTCTTCCCGCAATTTGCCACGTCGGTGTTTTTCATCCTGACCATGATGGCGCTGCTGGACGTGCTGGCGGGTGTGATGGTCACGATCGTGTCTGCGCGGCGCGACTTTGCCGTTGGCGAGGGTTTCGGCGGATAAACCCGTCGGCCTTTCAGCCTGACAAGAAAAGGCCCGCACTGTTGAGGTGCGGGCCTTTGCATGTCCAGAGTTCGTCTTGTCCAGAGTTCGTCTCATCGAGAGTTCAACTCATCCAGAGTTCAACTCATGGCGCAGATGCCGTCAGGCTGCGGGGCTGTAGGGCTGACAGGCTGGCAGCCCGTCACGCCGTCGCGGTTTTCCGGGCCGTGAAAGCATCCCATGCCGGGGTCGTGACGAACAGGCGCTGGAGATGGGCCGGGTCCGGGTTTTCGACCCAGCAATCCCATGCCTGGACGATCATTTCCTCATCGGAGCCTTCCGGAACACGGCCATATTGCTGGCGCAGATCCTCGACGTCGACGACGTAATCCTCGTCAGCGATGGCATACTGTTCGCGGGTCAGGAGCGTGCGGTCGATCCCATCAAGGAAGCCGAGCACGCCCTTGACCGCAAAAGCTGGCGTCGGGATGACCATGGAGCCGGTGCCCGCGTGGCGGATCAGCGACTTCAGCACGTCTCGTGTCGAGGGATTGTTCACCGAGCCAAGGTTCCACGCGCCATTCGGGCAGCCCATGTCGCCGGCCTGAATGGCAAAGCTCGCACAGTCGAACACCGACACGAACTGGTAGCGGTTCTTGCCCGAACCGATGGTCGGCACGGGCAGGCCCGCCTTGACCAGCTTGAACAGGTTGGCGAGCAGGCCGAGACGCCCCGGTCCCATCACCATGCGCGGGCGGAAGACAGAGATGTTGATGCCCTTCGGCCGCCATTCGAGGCAGACATCCTCGCAGGCTTTCTTCGACTGGCCATAGGCGTCGATCGGCGCTTGCGGATGGCTGGTCGGGATGGGCGGGGGCACGGTCGAGCGGCCATAGACCATGTCGGTCGAGAACTGAACGAGCCGGTCAGCGCCGGCCGCGTGGATGGCGGTCAGGATGTTGCGCGTGCCATCGACATGGACCGGGAAGAAGGCGTCGTGGCGATCCTTGCGCTTGACCGGCGGCATCAGAAGGCGGGCGGCCATGTTGTAGACCATGTCACCCTTGCGGATGCCGACGGCGTTCACGTCATCGGCGTTTCGCACGTCGCAGCGTATGTACTCGGCGTGCTTGTAGACCGGCAAGTCGCTCTGCTGGCGGTCGGCGATGATGACGGTGTCGCCCCGCGCGAGCAGATCGCGAGCGATGTAGCGACCGACAAAGCCGTCGCCGCCAAAGATGATGTGGCGATGACCGGGCGTGTTGACCTGATTAGATGTCATTGTTCTGGCTGCCTTCGAACTGAACGGGGTTTGCGGCGTCATCAATGCGGTCACCGGCCAGGCCGATGAAGACGATTCCGGCGATGATCAGCGCCGTACCGATGAAGTGGTTGATGTTCAGCGTTTCCTTGAAGATGAAATAGCCGATCGCCAGCACGACGACATAGGACAAGGCGATGAACGGAAAGGCGAATGTGAGCGGGACGCGCGACAGCACGTAAAGGTGCGCGGCCATCGAAACGGCCATTACGAAAAGGCCGCCAATCACCCACGGGTCGAGGGCAATGCGGCCCGCCATGCCGAGCGCGTTCGAGCCGGTCAGGTCAAACTGACCAATCTGCACCATCCCCTGCTTCAGCAGCGTCTGAGACAGCGCGTTCGTCGTCACGACGAAGATGATGAGTGGAATGTATTTCAGCATTCGATCGTCCCTCCCAATGCCATCGGCCCCCGCAGCAGCGCTGCTTGTTAGACCCCCGCGAGGGTCGCTACAAGAGCCTGTCAAGAGAAGCGTTGGCTGTTGTCCCTGATTGGCACCGCACACGTTTTGGCCGGTCCTTCGGATTATTGCCTTGCAACACAGGTGCCACCAGATCGGTTTTACGTTATTCCTCAGACGCGCCGTCTTCCGGCACGACGCTTGCGGTAATCGGGACAAATGCAACGTGCGTGCTCCAATTGGGACAGAGCCGGACTTCAGACATCGGGGTGGATTCAAGATGGAAACGGGCATGATCGCGGCCGCCGAGAACATCGGGGACAGCGCGGATCAGGGAAACGCACGCGAGGTGGTCGTCGTTGATATGGACCGCACGCTGCTGGTATCGGACATGACGCTGGAGAACGCTCTCGGCGTCGTCGGGCACAAGCCCTGGAAGATCCCCGCAATGATCGGCTGGGCGATGAAGGGCCGCGCCGTGCTCAAGGCAAGGCTTGCCGAAACGGCCATGCCCTCGCTCGCGCATGTGCCGGTCAATCCCGAAGTCGTCGCCTACGTCGAGGCGCGCCGGTCAGCCGGGGCGAAGACGGTGCTCGCATCCGCTTCCAGCGCCCCCATCGTGACCGGCATCGCGCGCCAGACCGGCCTTTTCGATGAGGCCTATGGCGCAACAGAAGCCAATAACTTCAAGGGTGAAGCCAAGGCCGACTTTCTCGACGCCACCTATGGCAAGGGCGGCTACACCTATGTCGGCGACAGCCCGTCCGACCTCAAGGTCTGGTCGCGTGCGGGCCATGCCGTCACGGTGGGCGCCTCTCCATCCCTTCGAAGGCAGGCCGAGGCGGTTGCGCCGGGCGCCGAGCATCTAGACGTCGCCTCGCGCGGGATGTCGACATGGCTGCGCGGCGTGATCAAGGCGATCCGGCCGCACCAATGGTCCAAGAATGCGCTCATTTTTGTGCCGCTGCTGGCGGCGCAGGCGCTGACGGGCGGGACAATCCTGGCCGCCATCCTTGCCTTCATCGTGTTCTCGCTGACGGCGTCGAGCGTCTACATTCTCAACGACATGCTGGACCTCGACTCCGACCGCTCGCACCCGCGAAAGCGCCTGCGGCCGTTCGCGTCGGGGATTGTCCCGATCAAGGACGGACTGAAGATTGCGCCGCTTTTGCTGTTTGCGGCGGTGTTGCTCGCGGTGCTGTTTCTGCCGCCGTCCTTCCTGATCGTACTGCCGGTGTATTTCGTTGCGACGACGTCTTATTCGCTCTGGCTGAAGCGCAAGGTGATGGTTGACGTGTTCCTGCTGGCCGGCCTTTACACCGTGCGCATCATTGCGGGCGGAGAGGCCACGGGCGTTCCGATGTCGCCATGGCTTATCGCCTTCGCGATCTTCTTTTTCCTCTGCCTTGCCATCGTCAAGCGGATGGCGGAGATCGTCGACATCGCCCGCAACGACAAGGCGCGTCAGAGCAAACGCGACTATGGCCTTGTCGACCTGCCAATGGTGCAGTCGCTGGGCGCGGCGGCGGGTTTCGGATCAATCCTCATTCTGGTCGCCTACTTCACCAGTCCGGACGCGACCTCGCTCTATCGTTCGCCGGAATATCTCTGGGGGATAGGGCCGCTGATGCTGTTCTGGGTCAGCCGCATTCTGGTGCTCGCCAATCGCGGCCATGTCGATGATGATCCGATCGTGTTCGCCGCAAAGGACCGCACCAGCCTAGCGGTCGGTGCGATCGTGGTGCTGATCATCATGGCGGCGGAGTATCTGCCATGGCTGTTCTGACGCCGATCAGCGGCTGGGGCCGCTATCCGCGCATCCGGGGTGAGCTGACCGCGCCGCGCAGCTTCGACGACCTCGAAGCGTTGGTCGGGTCTGATGGCCCGGTCATCGCGCGCGGCAATGGGCGCTCCTATGGCGACAGCAGTTTCAACGCTGCAGGGGCTGTTTCGATGCTCCGGCTCGACCGGATGCTGGAGTTCGACGCGCAGGCGGGTGTCATCACCTGCGAGGCTGGCGTGATCCTCGGCGATGTCATCAACGCCGTGCTTCCGCGCGGATGGTTTCCTCCCGTCACGCCGGGCACGAAATACGTCACGATTGGCGGCATGATCGCCTCCAACGTCCACGGCAAGAATGCGGTGAAGAACGGCGCGTTCGGCGACCACCTGGCCTGGTTCGATCTGATGCGGGCGGGCGGGGATGTTGTCCGCTGTTCGCCGCAGGAAAATGATGCGTTGTTTCGGGACACGATTGGCGGGATGGGCCTGACCGGAGTGATATTGCGCGCGGCGTTCCAGCTCCGGCGGGTCGAAAGCGCATGGATCCGGCAGGACCGGACGGCGCACGGTCACCTCGACGACGTCATGCGGGCCTTTGACGAGAGCGAAGATGCAACCTACCGCGTTGCGTGGATTGACGTGCTGGCGCGTGGCCGCAATCTCGGGCGTTCCGTGCTCGATATCGGCGAACACGCGTTGGTGAGTGAGCTTCCGGCCAAGTCCGCTGACGCGCCGCTCGCGTGGAAGACACGGCGCAAGAAGGCCGTGCCGTTCACGCTTCCGGTGTCACCGCTGAACGGGCTGACCGTGCGCGCTTTCAACGCCATGCACTACCGTCTCGGGCGTGCGGGCGTCGGCCAGTCGCTGGTCGACTGGGACAGCTATTTCTATCCGCTTGACGCGCTGCTTCACTGGAATCGCATTTATGGGCGTCCGGGTTTCGCGCAATATCAGTGCGTCCTGCCGATGGCGACGGCGCATGACGGTCTGGTCCGCCTGCTTGAAACGATCTCCGGGGCCGGGCGCGGCTCGTTTCTGGCGGTGCTGAAACGGCTCGGGCCGACCTGCGGCACGCTGTCCTTTCCGATGGATGGCTACACACTCGCGCTTGATTTCCCATGGTCGAAGCCGACCGCGCGCCTGCTTGACCGGCTCGACGAGCTGACGCTCGCGCATGGTGGCCGACTTTACCTCACCAAGGATTCCCGACTGTCAGCGTCGCGCTTCACCGAAATGCAGCCCGAGGCGGGCGGTTTCCGGGCAATGCGGACGCTCGACGGATCGGCCGGTTCATTTTCTTCACTCCAGTCTGAGAGGCTCGGTTTATGAGCACGCCGTCCAACCGTCCGCCCGTCCTGATCGTGGGCGCGACATCCGACATTTCACTCGCGCTGGCGCGCCGGCTCGCGGGTGATGGCCATCCGCTCTATCTGGCCGCGCGGCGGATCGACGCCATCGAGGCGGACGCCCGCGACATCGCGATCCGCTCCGGTCAGCCGGTGACGCCGATCGTGCTTGACGTGACGCAGACCGGCGGTTTGCAGGCCGCGCTCGCCGCGCTTGATCCTGCGCCGCACGTTATCGTGTCCATGGTTGGTTTCATGGGAGATCAGGCGCAGAGCGAGGCTGACCCGGAGGCGGCGAAAGTGGTGATCGACACCAATCTCACCGGGCCTGCCGCCTTGATGGAGGCCGGGGCGGTGCTGCTCGCGGGAATTGATGCGCCCACGGCCCTGGTTGGCGTCAGTTCGGTGGCCGGAGATCGCGGCCGGGCACGTAACTACTATTACGGCGCAGCCAAGGCCGGGTTCACCGCGTTGCTTTCCGGCCTGCGGCAGCGCCTGGCCGGGACGAAAGTGGCGGTGATCACGGTCAAGCCGGGCTTTGTCGCGACACGGATGACGGAAGGAATGGCGTTGCCGAAGCCGCTGGTGGAAAGCGCCGAGGCGTGCGCCGCGCGGATTGCGAAGGCGATCAGCGCACGGCGCATGGTGGTCTATCCGTGGAAGTGGCGGATCCTGATGTCGGTCATAAGGGCGGTGCCGGAGCCGGTCTTCCGGAAGATGAAATTCTGAAGTTCTGACGGATACAAAAAGGGTTTTGGAAACACACATGCGCGCTCTGAGGGCCAACAATATGGTGACGGATGCTGGCTGGCAGATCAAGCTCGGCCGTGAGCTGCCGGCATTCTTCCATGCAGGCTATCTCCTCGGACTGGTCGTCATTGCGCTTGCCATCCTGTTGCCGGACTTCCCGCCCCTGCAGGATTTCTGGGAATGGGTCTATCAGTCCGTGGTGGCGGAGCGAATGCTCAAGGACGGGGCCGAAGGCTCTGCATTCGTTTTCCACAATTACCCTGTCCCCAACGCGTTGTCGCAATTTGCCCTGACGGGAATGGCTCTCTTCCTGCCCGCGCCATGGGCGGCGAAGGTGCTTGTGATGGCCTATCTGGCGCTGACGCTGCTGGTCTACCGCGCCTTGCGCAAGCTTGGGCCGGTGGCAAACGCTGCGCCGACCATGCTCATCATCTTCTCGATCCTGTTTGGCAGCCAGTTCTTCAATGGCTACATCAACAACCTGTTCGGAAATGTTATTCTGCTTTTGTTCTTCGTGACAACGCTGCGGCGGCCGCCGACGCTGACCGAGACCTTCGCTTTCTCAATCCTTCTGTTCTTCTGCCACGCCACATCCTACACCGTGTTCGGCCTGCTGATGGTGCTTTATGTCCTGTGGGGCCGGGTGCGCTGGGTCCATCTGGCCGCCCTTGTGCCGTCGGGGCTGTTATTCCTGTGGTATCTGGCCCGGAAGGACACACTCGTCGACGATGGCCTCGTCCTTGAGGGGGTGAAGGACTGGGTCTTCTACAAGGCTTATTCGGTCGCCAAGCTCGGTCCCTATCACAATTTCTGGTTTGGCGGAGAAGGTGACCTGCAGCGGGCACCGGCGCTGTTCTGGTCCGGGGTGGTCGTCAACCTTGTCTTTGCCACCATGCTGGCGGCGCTCATCGCGCACGTCTTCCTGCTCAAGCGTTTCTCTTGGGTGCGGGATCCGGGCTTTGTCTGTGTCGCCTTGCTGCTCCTGGCCTTCCCGCTGATGCCGAACTCGGTGTCGGGGGTGGTGAACATTGGCGAGCGTTATCTGACGATTGCCATACTCCTCCTGCTGCCACTGGCGGTGATCGGGCCGGTCAAGCGGACCCTCTCGGTCGGGGCTGTTCTCGCATTGGTTCTTTTGCCGGTCACCGCGCGCTTTACCGCCGATGCGCTTCGCTATCAGGAGAGCCCGAGCCTGATGGTGATCGATTACCGGATCGACGAGGATGACCGGATGAGCAAGCTGTTCTGGCACCGTCCCTTCCAGGGCGTTCACCTCGCTCCTGTCATGCAGGCGGTCGCGAAGGAGGGGCTGGACGCGGCAGTTCCGCTCGGGTTTCGGACAAGCCTGATCGGTCCGCGAGCAGAAGCCAGTACCGCCGAGCCTGAAAAGCGCCTCTCAGGCGACGAAAGAGTCGGGGAATCGCCCTAACCGGGATGCTGAGTTGACTCAGTATCCACTTGGGTCGACTGAAATGATTGTTGAATAGGGGGACGACGCATGCGGTATGACGCACTCGACAGCTGGCGGGGCATTTGCGCCACAATGGTGATGATCTACCACTTCGCCATCGCATCCCATTTCTACACGGTCGATTTCATCCGAAACGCCTACCTGTTCGTTGATTTCTTTTTCGTGCTTTCCGGATTTGTGATCGCCATCAACTATCAGGACAGGCTGATGTCCGGGTTTGGCGTCGGCAAGTTCATGCTGCTGCGTTTTGGCCGTGTGTGGCCGCTGCACGCCTTCATGCTGGGCTGCTTCATTCTTCTCGAACTGGTTGTGTTCAACTGGCCGGAACTTCAGGCCGCCATCGGCCGGAGCGGTTTCGACGGCGAGACGTTCAGCTTCGCCGCGATCGGGACCAACCTGCTGCTGGTGCACTCATTGCCCGGCGTGCACGAGGAGGTGACGTGGAACGGGCCGAGCTGGTCGATCAGCGTCGAATTCTACTCCTACCTGATTTTTGCGGTCGGGGTTGCCATCCTCGCGAAGCTGCCGCGGAGCACCACGCTCCTCGTCATCAGCATGGTCGCGATCCTGTTGGCGGCGCCGGTGGTCATCTACAATCTCGGCGAACGGCAGAACATCTTCCTGACAACCGGTGGCGGACTTGTCCGGTGCATTTTCGGGTTCGCGGCCGGCGTGCTTGCAGCGATGATCTTCACGCGGTGGAAAGCCCCGATCATGCGGCTTTGCTCTGACAAGATGCGCGCGACGGTGCTCGAACTGGTGATGGTCTCGATCGTGATCCTCTTCGTCGACTGGGTCGGCATCACCAGCTACAATCTGGTCGCGCCTTACCTCTTCCTGCTTGTCATCCTCGTCTTCGCACCGCAGGGCGGGTGGGTGAGCTGGGGCCTGACGCGGGGTCCGCTGCTCTTCCTTGGAGCGCTGTCGTACTCGATCTATCTGGTGCATTACATCGTGCAGGCGATACTCTACATGACCAATTCGATGGTCTATGCCCGCACGGGGGAGGAGTTGTTCACACGGCTTGGCGGCTATGAAGAAGCCTATGCCAATGTTCCGCGCGACCGCCTTCTGACTGGCGACGCCTATGTGATTGGCATCTCCATTCTGGTGATCGCTCTGTCGGCCGTGACCTACAACTTCATCGAAAAGCCCGGCCGAGACTTCGTCCGCGGCCTCGTGAAGCGTCGCCCGGCACAGAAAAGTGCGACCATCGCCCCGGCCGCGTGAGTATTCGGCCCACCCGCCAAACGCTTCGGTAAGATTTCGACACACAGAACGCCGATCTGGCGGCGGGCTTGCATGTGTGTCATCGGAAAGGGCGCGCGGTCGGTGAACCGCGCGTCCGGCATTCCGGGAATATACCCATTCGGAAAAAGGCTCGGGAATGAGCAAGACCGCCTCGTCCATCCGCAAGGCCGGCTCGATTGCAGCCGTTGGCCTCGTCGTTCGCACGGCGTCGCAGGTTATGTCGCTCGTGCTCCTGCTGCTGGCGGGACGTTTTCTCACGATTGAACTTTTCGGCGTGTTCGCGCTGGCTGTGATCTTGCTCAATCTGAGCCAGGTCCTGCTCTATTCGGGCATTTACAATTTCATCCTCAAAGAGCCGGGGATTGACGAATTCCTCGGCACGGCCATGACGCTCCAGATGCTGATGGCGCTGGTGTTTGCGGCGGCAATCGGCGGGCTTGGCGCGTTGGTACTGACGTTTTCGCAGGCCGAGTTGCTGGGGCAGCTCATCCTGGCGACGGCGCCTCTGCCCCTGATCGGGTTTGTTGCCTGCTGGCAGGAAGCGATGGCGCTGCGAGAGCATCGGGTGAGGCTCTACTATGCCTGCCTTTTCCTCGCCGAGTTCGCGGGCTTTGTGACCGGTATCGCCCTGCTGATCGGCGGTTTTGGCGTCTGGGCGCTGATCGTCAGCCGGTATGTCGCCGGCGTCGCCCTCTCGGTCGGCCTCACCTTCATTTCGGGAAAGATGCCGCGTCCGGGCTTCAGCATGTCGGCCGCCCGCAAGATTACAGGCTACAGCATCGGCCTTTACGGCGGATCGGCCCTGACCTTCTTCACGACCTACTGGTCGGACATCATCATCGGCCTTGTGTTGTCGACGCGGGCTGTGGGCCTGTTCCGCATGGGCGCGCGCACGGCGACGGCCGCCTTCGACGTCTTTGCGCAGACCACGCGCGTCCTGTCATGGCAGGTGACCGGCCGCGCAGCCCGGGAAGGGCGCAGCGATGATCCGATCTGGGTCAGCATGTATGCCGCCGTGCTCGCGGTGATGCTGGGCGCGCTGGGCAGCATGGCCGTCCTCGGGCGCGAACTGACGCTGAGCGTGCTGGGCGAGGAATGGCTTCCCATGGTGCCGGTGCTGCAGATCATCTGCGCCGTCCGCGTGCTCGCCAGTTTCGATCTGGTCGCGACAGCGCAGCTCGCCGCACATGGCGACACGCGCTTCCTGTTCCGGATGAGACTGGCGGAAGCGCTGATCATGGCCAGTTCGCTCTTCTTTGCCGTCCCGCACGGCGCCGAGGCTGTCGCGCTCGGCCTTTTTCCATCAACGCTGTTTCTGCTGGTGATGCTGATGCGGCGCACCTGCCAGAGCACAGGGACAAGGCTGCGTGATGTCGCCTGGCAATTGCTGCCGTCGGTGATGATCGCTTCCAGCGCCATACTTCCCGCCGCCATCACCGCGCAACTGATGCAGGACCAGCCGCCCTTGATGGCGCTCGGGTCAGCGACGCTCGCGGGGGTGACGGGGATTGTTTTTGCCGGTCTGGTGGTGTTTGGCCGTTGGACGCGATCCATCGCGCGGCGGCTGAGTTTGGCGATGCTGCCAGCGGACAAAGAGGCCCGGCCGGAAGCATCAGCTTGACCCCGATGGCAGGGCAGGGCTGGCTGGCCTGTGGTTTGCTTCGGGGTGGTACAAGGGGGCGCGGTGTGCGCGTCGAGGGTTCAGGAGCGTAAGAACGTGGCAAGACTGACAATCGCGGTCGGCGTGGCGACAACCGGGCGGCCCGAAATCGTCCAGGAGGCGCTGGAAGACCTGCGGCTCCAGACGCGGGGCTTTGACGAACTCATCATCTGCCCGGCGGGTGAGGGCGATGTGTTCGAGGACCGGGTGATTGCGGCGGGCGGACAGGTTGTTCGCGGCGCGCGCGGCCTGACCTCGCAGCGCAACGCCATTCTCAAGGCCTGCCAGAGCGATGTCATCTTGTTCCTTGACGATGATTTCTTCCTCGCGCCGGACTATCTGGCGGAGCTCGAAAAGGTGTTTCTTGCGCATGAGGATGTTGTTCTGGTCACCGGCCATGTGGTGGAAGATGGCATTCTCGGGCCCGGCCTGACCATTGAGGAGGCGCGCGCCGCCGTGACCGGCCTGGCGCCCACGACACCGTATCTCAGCCCGGTCTATAACGGCTATGGCTGCAACATGGCCTTCCGCATGGCGCCGGTGCGCGCGCACGCCATCTATTTCGACGAGAAGCTGCCGTTTTATGGCTGGCTTGAGGATCTCGACCACGGGCGCAGGCTCGCGCCGCATGGCCGCATCGTGCTGGCCGAGCAGTGCCGAGGGGCGCATATGGGGGTGAAACGCGGTCGCCAGAGCGGGCTGAAGCTCGGATACTCGCAGGTCGCCAACCCCACCTACCTTGCGCGGAAAGGCTCGATGGCGGGCTGGCGCGCGGCGAAGATCGTCAGCAAGAACATCATCGCCAACACGGCAAGGTCGATCCGGCCGGAGCCCTGGGTTGATCGCCGGGGGCGGCTGAAGGGCAATCTGCTCGGTCTTTGGGAATTGTTGCGCGGCAAGGCAGATCCCGAGCGCATCCGGAACATGTAAGGAAACGCGCTCGCCGGATGTGTGGCTTACTCTGTGGCCGGCTGGCCTTGGGTCAGTCGCGGATCGGCTTGGGGTCTGGCGCGTCCGTCCCGCGTGTCAGGAAACGCGAGAAGCTCTCGGCCAGGCGGCGGACATCCCCGCGCAGATTGCCGTACTTGCCACGCATCGAATTGTAGCTGTCGAGGTCGGCGCGGTCCATGGCCTGCAGCGCCAGCACCGATTCGGGGATGGTCGGACCGAACCAGCGATCCTTCAGATAGACATTTCGCAGTTCGGCCTCTGCGTCGCGGGCGTATTTGGTGTTGCGATAGCGCGTCACCACGACGAAGTTGCGCTGTGGCAGGTCGGGGGCGACATTGTTCGTCACCCAGTCCGAAAATTGCTTTGTGCCCCAGCTTGAAACGGCATCGGCCAGCGTCGGCGTAACGAAACTTCCGACCATCGACAGGGCTGCCCGCGCCAGCGGCGACAGATAGGGCGGCGTGTCGAACAGGATGATGTCGTAAAGCGGGATGAGCGGTTGCAGCGCATCGCTGATATGCTTGGCGAGACCGGCAGACAATTGGGTCGGGCTGAAACCGGAAGAATAGAATTTTTCCTCCAGTGCCATTTCCGTCAGGCGAAGCTGGGGGTGGGACGGAAGAATCGACACCCAGCCGGCTCGCTCGTCTCGTTCCTCTGCTTCGCGGAGCGCTTCCAGCGTGACCGCGTTGGGCAGGATCAGCTCGGCAATATTGGGCTGCAGACCGTCCATGAACTGTTCAACGAGGTGGTGGACGCCCTTGCCCTGGTTGAACGCCATCTGAAGACCGCGCTCGGTGAGCAGCATCTGGCTCGAATTGGCCTGTGCGTCGAGATCCACGACAAGAACTTCAGCACCGTAATAGTACGCCAGCCCATCGGCCAGCATGAGCGTCGTCGTCGACTTGCCCACACCGCCCTTGAGGTTGGCCACCGCCGCCATGGTCGCCGTCATTGCACTACCTTCCCCAATGGCCCACCGACCTTGTCCGGATGGCTTGCAGCATGGTGCTGCGATGCCCTGAGCAACACAACCGCGCGCCCGTTTGCCAGTCCAAGTATCAGGCCCCACGACCACATGATACTGGGAATCTCCAGAGCGTAGTCCAACATGCCGTGCGAAATGACAAGACCGCTGATGAACAATGTTGCGCGAAGGTAAGTGCGTGAGCGCGTGCCAGATCGAAACGCCGCGCGCACGATCGGCAGGTGGATGAGCGCGATGATGCCGAGAACAATGCCGGTTCCGACAACGCCGGTCTGCAGTAGCCATTGCAGGACCACGTTATGCGCCGCGCCCATGTCTTCCATCATGGCGACGGTGTCGAGTGTCGTGGCAGCGTCGTTGACGGCGTTGAAACTGCCGAGCCCGTGGCCCAAAAGCGGCGCGTCGCGCCATATGCCGGCATAGACAGAAAAGAGATCGAGGCGCGAGCGCGCATCGTCGGCCAAAGTGCCCGCGCGCAGGGCGAGGAGTTCTGTCGAGAGGCCGACAGCCGCAAGAATGATGACAACAACGATTGTGCGCCGCAGCATCCGCCGGACGCGCCGGGGACTGTCGCCGCGCAGACGTCTCCAGGCGGCATATTCCGACACGATGAGACCGGCGGCTGCGATCAGGCTGAGGATGATCCCGGCCCGTGACGCTGTGAGGATGAGGGCTGTCGCCGCCAACAGCGCGAGGAGCATCGAAAAGAATCCGCGGCGAACCACGATGTCGACAAAGTCCAGCCGGTTGACCGCCTCGCGCGGGCCGCTCTCAATGCGCCAGGACAGCCTGCCAATGGCGAGCAGGAGCGCGATGCCGAAAGCGGTGGCTGCGGAGTTCGGCGACACGAAGGTCGCATTCAGACGGAGGGTTTCAAGGCGCGCTGCGTCGCCGGGTTCCGACATGTGGCCGAGGGCGTGCGCCACCAGCGCGAAGGTCACGAAGACGATCAGGCTGGCATTCATCACCCGCCAGGCAAGGTCGAGGTGGCGGCCGTGCTGTGCGATGAAATGGCCTGTCATGAACAATGCCGCGCCGCAGAAAAGCGAAAGCATTTCAGGGCGCACGCGATATCCATCATCAAGGGCGAAAAAGCTGGTCCATCCTGCGAGGGCCACCACGATGACAATCATCGTCGCCGTGATGTTCCGCCATCCGCCGATCGCGAGGGTCAGCCCGCAAAGGACAAGGCCGACGCTCGCAAACAGGGCGGAATCGAAAGCGGTGTCGGCACCTTTGAAAAAATGCGCGGTGAACGGAATGAGGGGCGCGGCGATCGCAGCGGCCTGCATCGGCGACAGGCGACTTGCCCAATTGGAACGTGTGTGTGCCACTCTCTGCTTCCCCCTGTTCCCCCGCGATTGAGGGGACCGCAAACTTGCCGGGCTTGCAAGCACGTTGTGGAGCCATTTTGAGGCTTCAAACATGCCCGAAAAGGCGAGTTTGCGATCAATTCTTAACCTGCCCCGCGACGCACATGTCTTTTCCGGGACAGCAAGCTGAAATCATTCGCCTCAAAGGAGAAAAAATGTGAGTTTTCTTGCATTGCAAAATGCCAGCTTCTATTAACGTTTCATCAACTCTTGGGGACAGCAGACCTGTGGACGGCAAGAGACGGAAGGCCTGGTTAAAAAGGCACAGTCCTTGCAACGAAGCGGTCGATTAAGTTTTGTGCTCCGCCTGTCGTCAGGACGGTTGGAGAGTTACGGGGGATGGCCATGGGCCTGCAGCAGTTTCAAGAGAAAACCCAAGATTTTCACCGCTTCGTTGCGTCGCACGCGCACTTCAGTCGCAGGCCTGCGATGAGCATTCTGAAGCGTGGTCTCGACATCGCCATGGCCGCCGTTGCGCTGGTCGTTCTGGCGCCGCTGATGGTTCCGATCTGGTTGCTTATCCGACGTCATGACGGCGGTGCAGCATTGTTCGTACAGGATCGAATTGGCCTGCATGGCGAGACCTTCCGCTGCTACAAGTTTCGCTCGATGGTCGTCGATGCGCAGGCCCGCCTGGATGCCCTGCTCGAAGCTGATCCGGCCGCTCGGCAGGAATGGGAAAAGAACCAGAAGCTTGTCAATGACCCCCGCGTGACCCGCCTCGGCGCTTTCCTGCGCAAGAGCTCGCTTGATGAATTGCCGCAGCTTTTCAACATTCTGAAGGGTGAAATGTCGATCGTCGGACCGCGTCCGATCGTGCGTGCGGAAATTGCCCGCTATGGCGCCGACTTCTCCTTCTATGCCGGTGTGAAGCCTGGCCTTACGGGTCTGTGGCAGGTGTCGGGCCGCTCCGACACCTCCTATGAGGAGCGTGTCGCTCTCGACGTGGCTTATGTCCGCGACTGGTCGTTCCTGACCGATATCGGGATCATCCTGCGCACGGTTCCGGCCATCCTCGCCTCCAAGGGCGCGCGCTGACACCTCGGACGTACGGGCGCACAGCCTATCCCCTATTCAAAACCCCGGCGCAGTGATTGCGGCGGGGTTTTTTCATGTTCGCTGGCGGCGTGTCGTCGGCGGCGCGGCATGGCCCTGACGGGCCGCAATGTCTGTCGCCTGGACAAAAGCTGTTTCGCAACGACACATAAGCGGTGATTTGAGGGATGCGCCTTAAGGTTAACCGGAAACCACCGATCTCGGCGCGGCCTTCATGTTTTCCGGACGGTGCAATGAAGTGCGCAGTGAGGCGGGTTGGCAGCAATCGGCGCCGATTTTGAGAGCCGATGTGTGCAGAAAACAACAGCCGGAAGCGACACGGTGACCTGAAACGAAAGCCGGACGCTTTAACGGGACAATCGGCCCGGTTCCTGCAACCCAGAACATCGAAAACGCTTGTGGGGCCGGCCGGCTTCCCCGGACGTCAGCTCGCCGTCCCGGTCGGACGTGCCGCAGGATCAAACGAAGGACACTCTTGATGCGGGTCGCGCTTATCCATTACTGGCTCATCAATATGCGCGGCGGCGAACGCGTGCTGAAGATGCTTGCGGAGATGTTCCCGCAGGCCGACATCTTCACCCACGTCGTCGATCCGTCGCAGATTTCCGAAGGGCTGAAGTCGCACACGATCAAGACCACTTTCATTTCGCGCATGCCGATGGCGCGCAAGCATTACCAGAAATACCTGCCTTTCATGCCGCGTGCGCTCGAGGAACTCGATCTTTCGGCCTACGACCTCGTGATCTCCTCGGAGTCAGGCCCGGCAAAGGGCGTTGTGCCCCGTCCGGACAGTTTCCACCTCTGCTACTGCCACTCCCCGATGCGCTACATCTGGGATCTCTATCCGCAATACCTGGCCGAATCGGGCTTTCTGAAGCGGCAGATCCTGCCGGGGCTGGCACACCGGCTGCGCCAATGGGACGTGACCAGCGCCGCCCGGGTGGATGCGTTCGCGGCCAATTCCCGCTTCGTGGCCAAGCGGATCAACAAATACTATCGCCGCGAGGCCGATATCGTCTATCCGCCGGTCGCGACCGAAGCCTTCGAGGCCGAGCCGATCCGTGCGCCCGGCGATTACTATCTCGCGGCGGGTGAATTCGTCGGTTACAAGCGCTTCGACATTGCGGTCGATGCCTTCACGAAGATGGGCAAGAAGCTTGTCGTGATTGGCCATGGCGAGCAGCGAAAGGCGCTGGAAAAGCGCGCCGGCAGCAATGTCACATTTCTCGGCCGCGTCGACTTCGCCACGTTGAAGCAGCATTTTGGCACGTGCCGCGCGCTGATCTTTCCCGGTGAGGAGGATTTCGGCATGATCCCCGTCGAGGTGATGGCGGCGGGGCGGCCGGTGATCGCTTACGGTCGGGGCGGCGCGCTCGACACGGTGATCGAGGGCGTCAGCGGCACACATTTCCACGACCAGTCGGTCGAGGGTCTGATTGACGCGGTCAATCGCTTCGAGGCGATGAGTTTCGATCCGGCAGCGATGCGCCAGCACGCACGCCAGTTTGGCGTCGAACCGTTCCGGCGGGGCATTTCCGACATTCTCCGCCGCGGCGGCATCGAAATGCCCGCCGACGCCTGATCGGGCCGGGGCTGGCCGTCAGGACGGCTGGGCTTGGTCCTTGTCCTGGTCCTGGACGAGGGCGGGGCGTCCCACCTCCTGTGGGCGGACGGGCGTGTCGATGGCGCGGCGATAGCCATCGAAATCAATACCCCGGCGGATGGCGGCGGTGCGTATCTGCCCCAGCCATTCACTGTCGAGATGCCACCAGCGCAGCACGTCTGCGCCTGAGAAGGCGGCGATGCGCAGGCCACGCGGGGTCTCCTCCCAATGGCGCAGGACAAATTCAAGCCGCCAGCGCATAAGGTCTCGGTCGCAATACGGGCAAACCGCCATCGACTGTTTCAGCGCGTCCTGTGCAGCAAGGTTGAAACGGCCCGCGCGGCGCGTCTCGACAAAGGCCAGAAGCGCCCATGCCTCGCCATCGGACGGGCGACGCGCCAGGCCTTCCCGCAGGAGGCGGGCGGCGATGTCGTCATGCGCGTCCCCTTCGCCCGAGAGGACTTCGGCCAGCCGGATGAAGTGAGTGGCCGGAGCGAACTCATCGCCAGACAGGAATGTCTGAGCCTGCGCGAGCGGCTCGGTCGCGCCGGCTTCGATCGCAAGCTGTTGCTTGTGGTCGTGAAGGGTCAGTGCAGCGAACCAGAGCCCGGCACTGAGCGCCAGTGCAATCGCTGCTGTGCGCGCCGCGGCTGAAGCGATGGCTGTCGTTTTCACTGCGCGTCCCCCGGCATGGCCCTGAATGTCTGATCCGGCTTCGCCCGGCCCGAACCGACGGCAAGCGCCAGTTTGCGATACGACAACATACTGAAGCGCCGATGAACTTTCCGCAAGATTTGGTCGAAAACCAGTGCCAAAACACTTTCGCGCCATAATTGAACTTCATGGCGTTAACCTTCCTGCAAAATTCAGGAACGAATAATGAGTGAGGAAGTCGCACGAACATCGGCGTCAGGAAGTGAGCGGATATACCGGATGATCATCAGCACGCGAAATGACGAAACGGACATTGGCAGACTGCCCGTTACCGCTGGTGTTCGGCGCGTCCCGGCGGCCTGCGCGGAGGCACCTGAGCCGCTGAACAAATGGCCGCTGTGGAAGACTCTGGCCTTCATCATCATTTACTGCGGCCTCGCCTGGTCGGTGATTGGTGCGGGCATTTGGGTCCTTGTCGGCTGAGACCGCTTGCTTTTACCCTTTCCTTGTCGGAACTGATCGCGTCCAGCTGACGTTTCCGCGCGCTGACGGGCAGTATTTTGCCATTTCCGGGCGTTAGGGCTTGATTCGCAATTGCACAAGTCTGACAACGCTTGGTTAGCGCTGTGAGCTGCGCTTTGGCGCAAAGGGGGACTTGATTGAGCCGGTTGCAGGGGATTGGCGGCGAAATAGCCCGGATATTCCGCGCTATTCAGCAAGCCGCGCAATCCGTGACCCTTCAGGTTTTGAAGCGGGGGCCAGCGCGGCCTCCGGAGCGGTCGGTGCCAAAAGCGGCTTCGGCCAATCCGGGCGCTGTGCGTCCCAAAAGTTTGCGCGAGACGCAGATTTCAACCCAGCAGGCAACCCGGATCGACGGCGGGCGCATTGCCGGTGAGGGACTGGAGCCGGGTCGGCGCATCTACGCGGTCGGCGACATCCATGGCCGCGCCGATCTTCTGGAAAACCTCGTGGCGCGTATCGAGGATGATTGCCGGCATTTCGAAGGGCCGGTCTCTTTCGTCTTTCTTGGCGACTATGTGGACAGGGGTTTCCAGTCCCGGCAGGTGATCGACCTTCTGCTGAGCGAAAGATTGTCCCGATATGACCTTCACTGCCTCAAGGGCAATCATGAAGAGGCCATGCTGACCTTTCTTGCCGATCCCGGTTTTGGCCCGAAATGGGCCGCTTATGGGGGGCGTGAAACTTTGGTATCCTACGGAATCAGGCCGCCGCGGAGTTTGACGCGGGTGGAGGAGTGGGAGGTGGTGCATGGCGATTTCGTGCGCGCGCTGCCGCGTGAGCATGAGCTTTTCCTGATGGGGCTGGCGACGTCGACCCGGATCGGCCCGTTTGGCTTCGTTCATGCAGGGGTGAAGCCGGGCGTGTCGTTTGCGCAGCAGTCTGAGCGCGACCTGCTCTGGATAAGGGAAGAATTCCTGAAGTCCAACGAGACGCATGAAGTGATGATCGTCCACGGCCACACACCCGTCGACCAACCCTACAAGGACGGCCGGCGGATCAATGTGGACACGGGCGCCTATTTTTCCGGCCGTCTGACGGCCGTCCGGCTGGAGGCTGACAATGTCAGTTTCCTGTCGACCACGACCTGAACCACCACGCGCCGGAAACGGGTCGGAAACGGTCCGGAAACTGACCGGAACTTGAACGAAAAGGGTGATGAGACCATGCGGAAACACACAAGAGCACTCCCGGCCCTCGGCCTGATGTTGATGGGCCTGTTCCTCGCCGCCTGCGCAAGCGCGCCGCCGGCCCCCACCATTCGCGGCCCCGAACCGACCGGCCCTGCTGCGCAGATGCGCCAGATCACGGAATACCGGCTGGGATCCGGCGACGCGATCCGCCTGTCGGTTTTCAACGAGCCTGAACTGACCGGCGAATACCAGGTCAACGGCGCGGGCTTTGTGTCCGTCCCGCTGATCGGTGAGGTGCAAGCCGCCGGTCGCACGGTCCGCGAGTTCCAGCGGGCGGTGGAAGACGCGCTGAAGTCCGGCTATCTGCGCGAGCCGCGGGTCTCGGCCGAAGTGCTGAATTTCCGCCCCTATTACATCCTCGGCGAAGTGGTCAAGCCGGGAGAGTATCCCTACACCGAGGGCCTCACCGTGATGAATGCGATCGCGACGGCCGAAGGTTTCAGCTACCGCGCCAACCAGAGGGTCATCGTGATCAAGGGTGCACGCGACCTGACAGAGACGCGCATCGAGCTGTCACCCTCCACGCCGGTCCAGCCCGGCGACACGATCCGGGTCCTCGAACGCTTCTTCTGAGCGACGAAACAAGCTTTCGATCAGCTCTCACTTTCAATGTGGGAGTGGGACGACATCGCCCTGGCCCTTGCGGGCCGGAATGCGCGCGCTCGCGGCAGCAAAAACCCGACCCGGCGCCTTCGTCTCGGGCGGCCGGGTCGTTTTGTTTCGCCTGCGACGGGAAAACGTTGCGGAACCGACACGGTCTGAAGCTGAATCACACCACATGTTGGGCCTTTGTTCTGGCGCCGCTAGGTAATCCGCAGGCTTTCGGGTAAAGAGCTGGAATAAATATTGCTTCCAATGGAGGCACGAAGAGATGCGATCGTCGCATCCTCAAATGGTGGTGGAGTGAATCCATGAATATGATTGGTATCAAGACCGTGATGACGGCCTGTTCCGTTGCTCTCCTTGCGACGGCCGCTTCGGCGCAGGACACCATGGCGCGTGGCGAGAAGCTCGCCATCGTGATCGAGGCTTATGTGCCGTGTGCCGAAGGCGCAGACCTGACGGCGGGCATGCGCAAGGAAGTGCGCGAATTCGGCGCCACCCGCGCCGAGGTGATCGACGCATTGTCGCTGCTCAAATCGGATGTCGGTGCCTGCCCGGCCCTGCGCACCGTCTCCGGCGACCTTCTGGAGCTGACGAGCGAAGACCTGATCGCTTTCGACCGGCGTCTCGGCCTCGTCACAGTGTCCGAAATCGAGACAGTTGCCGAAAAGCCCCAGCCCACCGGCCGCGATGAGGACGATGTGCTGCAAGGCTTCCAGACCCCTCCGCCGCAAAGCAAAGGCGGTCGCGAGACCTCTGATTACGGAAACTGAGGAAATTGGGGGCGCGACAGGTAAACAATCGCGCCCCCGACCTTAAGACCTGGCTTGGCCGATTGTTCACGCTTGGCTGGTATCCACCTTGCATCGACCTTTCCAAAGGTTGCCAGCTCCATCGAGGCCCGACATGAAACTCTTCAACTTCTTCATTGCAGCCGCGTCCGGCGCCGCTGCTGTCGCAACCCTTCCTGCGGCGGCACAAGCTGCTGACGGGGACAGCTTCTTCCAGCGTGACCGCTACACCGCCGTGAACGAACGCCAGCAGCCGGAGTTTGACCCGGAGCCGATCCAGTCGGGCGCCCTGCTCCTGCGTCCGCAGCTGGAAGTCGGCGCCGGCGCACGCAGCAACCTGTTTGCATCGTCCAATGACAAGGTGTCGGACGTCTTTCTGGTGATCGCCCCGTCGATCAGCGGTGAAACGACATGGTCGCGCAACGCGCTCGGCTTCAATGTTTATGTCGCCCACAACGAATATCTCGACACCGACGAAGAGAGCTCCACCGGTTACGGCGCCGATGTGACGGCGCGTCTTGACGCCAGCTCGCGGCTCAATTTCGACGGCCGCATCGTTGGCGATCGCAGCTATGAGCCGCGTTCCTCGGCCGCCAGCCTGCCGAACGCGCTGGAACCGGTCGAGATTGACCGGCTCGGCGGCGAAGTGGGTGCCAATTACGAGTTTGGCCGCGTCAAGCTGCGCGGCCGCGTCGCGGCGGACGAGTACAACTTTGCCGACGTGGCGCTGCGTTCGGGCGGCACGGCCGACCAGGACTTCCGTGACCGCACCGACCTGTCCGTCGGCGGCCGCGCAGCCTATGCGATGGAGCGCGACTGGGCGCTGTTCGCCGAAACCCAGTTCATCGACCGCAATTATGACGCGCCGACCCTCTTCAATCCGTTCAATCGGGACAATCAGGGCGTCGTCTTCCTCGTCGGCACCGATTTCGAGCTGGCCTCGCTGATGCGCGGCGAAATCGCGGTCGGCTATCAGTCGTTCGAATTCGATGATGCGGCGTTCAGCGATGTCGACGGCATCTCGGTCGATGCGCGGCTGCAGTACTTCGTCACCGAACTGACGACGCTGACCGGCGCGGCGACCCGCACCGTCACCGACAGCGGCCTGATCGGCTCGGCCGGCACGGTTCTGACCGGCGTCGATCTGCGCGCCGACCACGAGCTTCGCCGCAACCTTCTGATCTATGGCGAAGTCAATTTCGCCAATTTCGACTTCCAGGACGTCAATCGCAGCGATGACCGTTTCATCATCGGCGCCGGCACGACCTGGAAGCTGAACAAGCGCATGGCGGTCGAGGCCGGCTACCAGCTCATCGACCAGTCCTCCAACGTTCAGGACTTCACCGACAACCGGGTGCTCGTTACCCTGAAACTCTTCCCGTAAGGTCGCGGCGCGGGAAGGCGGCCAGAATCGCCTGCCTTCCCGCCCGTTTCCAGCTTTCCAAGACACCGAGACCCCCGGAGCACAGAGCGTGACACGCCAATACCCCATCGATCCGCGACTTGTAGCCAGAAGCTACAGCGTGAATGAGTTTGGCGCACCCGATGACAAGGTGGTCGATCCCAAGCAGGTCGTGCGTGCGCTGCGCCGCCGTCTGCCGCTGTTTTTTGCAACCGTGCTCGCAACCTTCCTCGCCGTCGCGATCTGGACGTTCCAGACCGTGCCGGTCTACACCGCGCAGGCCGAACTCATCATTGATGTGCGCGACGAAAACGCCTCCTTCGACATCGCCTCGGCCATGCAGGGCCTTGCGCCGGAAAGCGCTGCCGTTGACACCGAAGTGGAGATCATCCGCTCGCGCGTCCTCGCCGAAAAGGTCGTCCGCAAGCTGGAACTGCAGGCGCTTCCGGAATTCAACCCGATGCTGCGCGAGCCGGGCCTGATCGACAAGGCCAAGCAAGGGCTGTCCGGCATCGTCGAGAACCTGTCGGGCAACCGTGCGGGCAGCACCGGGGCCGGCATGACGGTGGAGCAGCGCGAGCGGCGCGAGATGGACCTTGTCGTCGGCGAACTGCTGCGCAAGACCTCGGCGCGCCGCATGGGCACAACCTATGGCATCCAGATCACCGCCAAGAGCCAGAACCCCGAAATCGCCGCAGGCATCGCCAACGCGATCGTCGAGCAATACCGGGTCGAGCAACTCGACGCCAAACTCGAACAGACGCGCATCAACAATGACTGGCTGGAAACCCAGCTGGCCGACATCCGCGACGAAGTGGCCGAGGCGGAGAGCCTGGTCGAAGCCTACCGCGCAAGCTCGGGCCTCCTGACGGCCGGCGACACCACGATCAACGAACAGACGATGGGCGACATCAACGCGCAGCTCGCCGTGCAGAAACTCGACCTTGCCGAAGCCGAAGCGCGGCTGGATTCGGTGCGCTCGCTGCTCAACAGCGGTCGTTCGGCCGACACCAGCGCCGATGTGCTGCGCTCGCCGGTCGTGTCGGAACTTCGCCGCCAGCAGGCCGAACTGGCCCGCCAGCGCACCGAGGCGCAGACACGCTACGGCCCGCTCCACCCGGAATTCCAGCGGATTCAGGGCGAGGAAGCCGATATTGAGGCGCGCATCCAGGGCGAAATCCGCCGGATCGTCTCCAGCCTCGAAAGCGAAGTGAACATTGCCCGGCAGCGCGTCCGCTCGCTGGAGGGCAATCTGGGCGGCATGCGGTCGACGCTGGCCGATAACAACCGGGCCCGCGTGCGCCTGCGCGAGCTGGAACGCAACGCCGAAGCCTCGCGCAAGCTTTACGAGGATTTCCTCAACAACTTCAAGCGCAACGACCAGACGCAGGGCCTCCTGCAGGCTGATGCGCGCGTGCTCTCCAACGCGGCCGTTCCGCAGACGCCGGCCTTCCCGAAGACGACGCTCAACCTCGCCATCGGCCTGATGCTCGGCCTGCTGCTCGGTGCGCTCGCCGTGATCCTTGCCGAGAGCCTGAACAATCAGGTCAATTCGGGTGAGGACATTGAGGAGACGTTCGGCACGCCATTCCTCGGAAACTTCCCCAAACTGTCCGGCGAAGCGCGCAAGCGGCCGACCGATCACCTGATCGACAACCCGATGTCGAGCTATGCCGAGAGCTTCCGCAATCTGCGCGCCTCGATCATGTTCGCCGACCTCGATTCGGCGGTGCAGACGGTGGCCATCACCTCCTCCCAGCCGGATGAGGGCAAGACGACGATCAGCTATGGCCTCGGCCGGATGTCGGCCATGTCCGGCACCAAGACGCTGGTGATTGATGGCGACTTCCGCCGCAAGCAGCTGACCGAAGTGGCGGGGCTGGAGCCTGAGCGCGGCTTCCTTGAATGCCTGTTCGGCGAGGCGGAACTGGCCGATGCGATCGTCATCGATCCCAAGACCTCCCTCCACATCCTGCCGCTCACACCGGACCGGCACACGCCGCGCGACGTGTTCGGCTCCAAGGCCTTCAACACGCTGATGGAACAGCTTAAGAAGGAATACGAGCTGATCGTGATCGACACCGGCCCGATCCTGCTGATGGCCGAGACCCGCGTGCTGACCAGCAAGGTCGATCAGGTCGTCGTGATCTCACGCTGGCAGAAGACCAACCGGTCGATGCTGAAGCAGACGCTGGGCGTGCTCAAGGATTTCCGCGCCAATGTGGCCGGTGTCGTCATGAACCAGGTCGACCTGAACAAGTATCACCGCCATGGCTACGGCCATTCGGGCTACAAGAACTACGCCAAGTATTACACCACGACCTGACCCGTGGGCTCGCCGGGCGGCGAGCGGCGCGAACGAAACCGACCCCGCAGGCGGCCGCCTGCGGGGTCTGGCGTTTCTGCCCTCACTGGCTCAGTCAGTCGGCGGTGAGCATGGCGTAGAGCGCGTCCTTGAGGCGGACACGCGTGACGCGCAGCGCCTCCTCGGCGTCTTCGGAGATCGTGTCGATGCGCGTTTCGGCGCGGTGAATGGCGCGGTTCACCTCATGATATTCAGCGGCAAGGCGGGCGAAATGGGCGTTGGTTTCCTTCATCGCGGCGATGTTTTCGACGTGCTCTGGAAATTCCTCGTGCAGTTCGTGGGGCGTATGGCTCATGTGATGACATCCTTGGAGTTGATTGGCGCAGCCGATGCGGCGAGACAGGAACAGATCAGAAGGCAGGCGGCGCCTGGCAGGCTTGCGCCAGATCAAAAGCAACGGGGAATTGGACGATGACAGGCTTTCCGCCGCCGCTCACAGGGGCCGCCCAGGACACCAGCGATGCTCTGCGACCGAAATTCGACGCAGGCGGCCTCGTTGCCGCCATTGTCCAGCATGCCGGGACGGGGGATGTGCTGATGCTCGCCTGGATGAATGAAGAGGCGCTGATCCGCACGCTCGACACCGGCATTGCGACGTTCTGGTCGCGCTCGCGGGCGCAGATCTGGGTCAAGGGCGAAACGTCCGGCCATGTCCAGCATGTTGTCGAAGTGCGTGTCGATTGCGATCAGGACGCGATCCTCGTGCGCGTCTTGCCGAAGGGGCCAGCATGCCACACCGGGCGCGACAGCTGCTTTTATCGCGTCATTGGCGAGGACGGGCGAACGCTTTCGCGCGCGGTCAAATGAGGGTAAGGAAATGGCATTGATCGCAGTCCGCCACCGGACGTGAAACAGGGGGTATTTCAATGTCTGACAACATGAAGTTGACGATGGTGGCGGCCTCGGCCGTGGCAGCCCTGATGCTGGCGGCGTGCGGCGGGGAACCCGGGCAGGACGCCGATGCGGCACGCCCGGCCCCTCCGGCGGAGACCGCAGGGACTGCAGGCACCGCAGGCACCGCGCCCGTATCGGCGACGGTCACCGCGCTTCATGTGTATCGCCTCGACTGCGGCACCATCGAGATTTCCGACCTCGATGATTTCTCAACGGCGGGCGATTATGCCGGGATTTCAGACACGTTCACCGACACTTGCTGGCTGGTGCGTCATCCGGCCGGTGACCTGATCTGGGATCTGGGCCTGCCGGGCATTCTGGCGGGCAATGGCGAACAGACGCAGGGCATCTACACCGTGTCGATGGACACCACGCTGACGGCGCAGCTGCGCGAGCTTGGTCTTGCGCCGGCTGACATCGAACTCATGTCGATTTCGCACAGCCACTTTGACCACACCGGACAGGTGGACCAGTTTGCAGGCACCAGATGGCTCGTGCATGAGGCGGAATACGCGCTGATGTTCCCGGAAGGCGCGTCGGATGTGCAGTTTCCGGGCTTTGCCGGGCTGGAGGCTCAGCCGTTTACGGGCGAACTGGACGTGTTCGGTGATGGCAGCGTGCGCATCATCGAAGCGCCGGGCCACACGCCGGGTCATTCTGTTTTGCTGCTCGATCTGCCCGAAACGGGGCCGCTGCTGCTGATCGGCGATCTCTGGCACCGCCGGGAAAGCGTGGCGAACGGCAATGTGCCGCGCTTCAACTGGGACGTGCTGACCCCGCCGGACGGGGTGGAGCCGGGGGCGATCACGCGGGCCTCCATGGCGAAGATCGAGGCGCTGGTGGCTGAAACCGGCGCGCGCATGGTGGTTCAGCATGAGCCTGCGGACATGGTCGGGCTGGCGCTCAGCCCCGAACCGATACGCTAAGCGCAAGTTCGGAGGCGCCGTGCAGGCGGCGAACGGAGACTTGCGCGGGAATGACGCAAGTTCGGAGCCGCCGGGCAGGCGGCGAACGGAGACTTGCGCTTTCAGGCCGCGTCCGGGGCGGCTGACTGGAACAGGATGTTGAAAGCCTCGACGGCGGCGCGGGGGCCGTCCGCGTGTCGCCAGATGCCGGCGGACACGGCCAGGAAGTCCGCACCGGCCGCAATCAGGGGCGCGGCATTGTCCACGTCTATGCCGCCGATGGCGACGCAGGGGATTTCCATCAATTCCTGCCACCAGGTCAGAAGGTCGGGCGACGCGACCGATGGCGGGGCCTTGGTCTGCGTCGGGTAGAACGCGCCGAAAGCGACATAGTCGGCCCCCGCCTCTCCGGCGAGCATGGCGAGGTGGCGGCTGTCATGGCAGGTCACGCCGACGATGGCCTCCGGGCCGAGAAGGGCGCGCGCCGCGCGGATATCGCCGTCGGTTTGCCCAAGATGAACGCCGTCCG
>JBGSUF010000086.1:0-2753 GCA_041736285.1 Hyphomonadaceae bacterium
GGAGGTTTGGCATGGCGCGCACGATCCGGCTCGCGCGCAACTGCTGCGACAGGGCCGCGATGGAAATGCCGGCCATGACGGAGAGGATGAGGGTGTCGCCGCCAATCCACTCTTTCAGCCCGCCCGCGAGCGCGCCGAAAACCTGCGGCTTGACGGCGAGGACGAGCGCGCTGGCGGGGCAGGCCGCCGGGTTAAGGCAGACGCGGGGGTTTTCGGCCAGACGAAGGGCCGGGGGAGAAGGGGCGGGCTCGACGAGATTGATGCGCGTGATGGAGGGATCGCGCACCCAGCCCTCGGCCATTGCGAGGCCCATGCGGCCCGCGCCGATGAGAGTGACGTGCGTTTCTGCGGTCACGCCGCGTCCCTTTTCACGCTTCTCCGAGGGTGTCGAACATCGCCGCTTCCATGGCCTGCGCCGGTGTCTTGCCGGCCCAGATCAGGAAGTTGAAGGCCGGGATGAAGCGCTCCACCGCCTCAATCGAGGCGGTGATGATGCTGGAGACCTCACCCGGCGTCGGCTCGCTGCGACCCTCCAGCGGAAGGGCGTGGCGATAGACGATGATGCCCTCATCCTGCCAATAGTCGAAATGGCCAAGCCACAGCCGCTCATTGGCGAGCATGACGAGTTCGGCGAGGGCGGCGCGCTTTCCGGCGAGCGGGCGGATGTCGAGGGTGAGCGAATAGTGGACCGAGACCGGTTCGGAGCGGTAGGCGAACATGCCGGCCATCTCGCCCCAGCGCGTCGGCGCGATGAACTGCACGGTCGCGTCGTCGCTGCGCTCGTGCGGCCAGTCGGTCGCCTCAAGGACAATCTCCACCGGCTCAAGCGCGCCGTGGTCTGATTCAAATTCTTCGGACAGTTCGAGGCTCATGAGAACACCTCCTTCGAATCGCCGCGCGCTTCTTTGCACGCAAGGTTGAGGCTAACATGGCGCGGAGCGACGTAAACCGTCGCGCGCCGTTGTCGTCGAAACTTCATCTTCGGTGCCCGATTCCGCAGCTGATTCGGTGGCCGAATGGTGGCTGCCGGGGTTGCTGACGGGGCTGCAGACGGGGCCGCTGACGAGGGCGGGCGCTTCAATCGGCGCTGCCGATGGTGGGCTTTTTCGTCGGCTTTCCCTTGCCGCCCTCCAGTTCGGCGACGCGGGCTTCAAGCGCCTCGACACGCTCCAGCGCGCTGCGGGCGAGTTCCTTCAGAGCCTCGACCTCCGCGCGCTCGACAAGGTCCATGTCGGCGATCAGACGCCGGGCCTGGCTGCGCATGGCCGTTCGTGCTTCTTCGCCCGCCGACTGGGCCGCGCCGAGTGCGCCGGTCATCAGCTTCGCCATCTCATCGAGCAGTGGATTTGTTGCCGTCATTGCCCTAATCCTTACGTCGCATGTCGGTGGAGCGTTTGCGCGGGCCACCTTGTTCCCGCACTAACAGATGGGTGCGGGGTTGGCGAATCCAAAGCGGCCGTTGCACCGGTCGGCGAGGCGGGGAAAAACTGATGGAATGGTTTGCTCAAGTGGCGGCTCTGCCTTTTCCGGAGTTCAGCCCGGCGCTCTTCACGATACCGCGCTTTGAACTGTTCGGCATGGCCATCGGGCCGCTGCCGCTGCGCTGGTATGCGATCGGGTATATTGTCGGGATCGGTCTCGGCTTCTGGTATGCCGGACAGATAGTCAGGCGGGCGCGCCTGTTGCCGCAGGCCGGGCAGAATGTCACGGCGGCGGCGCTGGATGACCTGATGCTGTGGGCGATCATCGGCATCGTGGCGGGCGGGCGCATCGGCTATGTCCTGTTCTATCTGCTGCCGTTCGATCCCGGCGTGATGGCCCGCGATCCGCTGACGCTGGTGCGGATATGGGATGGCGGCATGAGTTTTCATGGCGGGCTGATCGGGGTGGCGCTGGCGCTGCTTTATGTTTCCCGCGCGCACAGAACGCCGCTGTTCCGGCTGACCGACATTGCCGCCTGCGCGGCGCCGATCGGGATCGGGCTCGTCAGGCTCGCCAATTTCGTCAATGCCGAACTCTACGGACGGCCGACCGACGGCCCGCTCGGCATGATCTTTCCGCAAGGCGTCTCACCCAATCCGGGCGGGCCGCCGGCCGCCTATGACTGGGCAAACGGGGAGTGGGTGTATTCCGGGCTGGAGGTCGCGCGCCATCCGAGCCAGCTTTACGAAGCCGGGCTTGAGGGGTTGTTGCTGTTCGTCATCATCGCGGCTCTGGTGTGGCGGCTTGGCATTCTGCGGCGGCCGGGGCTGGCGACGGGGATTTTCCTGATCGGCTACGGGCTCGGGCGGACGATTGCCGAGAATTTCCGCGAGCCGGACGCGCATATCGGCTTCCTCAACTTCCTGCCGTTCGACGTGACGATGGGCATGGTGCTGTCCGCGCCGATGTATCTGGGCGGTGCGGCGATCATCTGGCTGGCGACACGGCGGACCGGAAAGGCGGCATGAGTGACGATGCGCGGCCGACGCTGAAGCAGCGTCTTGCGCAGCAGATACTGCAGGACGGGCCTATCGGCACGGACGCATTCATGGCCGCCTGCCTGCACGACAGCCACGGCGGATACTATGCGCGCGGGGCCGGTCTCGGCCGCGATTTCACGACCGCGCCGGAGACAAGCCAGGTGTTTGGCGAGCTTCTCGGCCTGTGGGCGGCGCATGAATGGCGCACGATGGGCGCGCCGCCGCACGTCCTGCTGTGTGAGATCGGGCCGGGGCGGGGCGTGCTGATGGCCGATGCGCTGCGTGCGGCGG
>JBGSUF010000124.1:0-3898 GCA_041736285.1 Hyphomonadaceae bacterium
TCGTCGGCCTGCGAGGCGGAAGGGTTGCAGGCAGCCGGGGTGAGGGCCGCGGTGACCGCAAGGGTGAGCGCGAGGGCCGCTGGAAGACCGGGCGGGCGGGTTCGTCTCGGCATGACTGTCTGTCCTGAATCTCTGGCCTGATGGTTCGGGCGGCGGGACGGCGCGGCGGTTCGGTCCACCTTTTTCCGGGCAACTTAGTTGATGGGCGGGAGCGCGGCCAGTGCCGGGCGCGGCGTCATTCTTCGAAGGACGAATGGACGGTCGTTGAATTGTGTTGCAATGCAAGGGTGATGTTTGCAGGACTGCTGGTCAAATCACCGCGTCGTGACACGCGGAAAACCATGCAAGTTCCGGGGTAAAGGGGCCTTAAGCGATGTTCAAGCGTATCCTGATTGCCAATCGTGGCGAGATCGCCGTCCGCGTCATCAAGACGTGCAGGCGGATAGGGATCGAAACGGTTGTCGTGTATTCCGACGCCGACGCCGGAAGCCTGGCCGTCGAGATGGCGGACATGGCCATCCATATCGGCGGCTCGCCAGCCTCGGAATCCTATCTGGTGATGGACAAGATCGTCGATGCGGTTCGCAAATCGGGCGCAGAAGCGGTGCATCCGGGCTTCGGCTTTCTGTCGGAAAACCCGGTGTTTGCAAAGCGCCTCGCCGATGAAGGGATCGTCTTCATCGGGCCAAACCCCCATGCCATCGAAGCGATGGGCGACAAGATCACGTCCAAGAAGTTTGCCGCCGAGGCCGGCGTCTCGACCGTTCCGGGGCATATGGGGCTGATCGAATCGGAGGAGGAGGCGGTGCGCATCAGCCGCGAGATCGGCTATCCGGTCATGATCAAGGCATCGGCCGGCGGCGGCGGCAAGGGCATCCGCGTCGCCCATGATGACGGCGAAGTGCGCGAGGGCTTTCCCGCCGTGAAGGCCGAGGCGAAGGCGTCCTTTGGCGATGACCGTGTCTTCATCGAGAAATTCATCCTCGAACCGCGCCACATCGAAATTCAGGTGCTCGGCGACAAACACGGCAACTGCATCTACCTGTTCGAGCGCGAATGCTCGATCCAGAGACGCAACCAGAAGGTCATCGAGGAAGCGCCCTCGCCCCTGCTGGATGAGGCGACCCGGCGCAGGATGGGCGAACAGGCCGTCGCGCTGGCCAAGGCGGTCAGCTATGACAGCGCAGGGACGGTGGAGTTCGTGGCGTCCGGCAAGGACAAGAGCTTCTATTTCCTCGAAATGAACACCCGCCTGCAGGTCGAGCACCCGGTGACGGAGATGATCACCGGCGTCGACCTCGTCGAACAGATGCTGCGCGTGGCGGCGGGCGAGCCGTTGCAGATCACGCAGGACAGCCTGAAGATCAATGGCTGGGCGGTGGAGACACGCGTCTATGCCGAAGACCCGTATCGCAACTTCCTGCCCTCCATCGGGCGGCTGAAGCATTTCCGCGCGACGCCGGAAGGCCCGCTCGGGGAGGGCATTGTGCGCGTCGACAGCGGCGTGCGCGAGGGCGACGAGATTTCGATGTTCTACGACCCGATGATCGCCAAGCTCGTTACCCACGGCAAGGACCGCGACACGGCGCTGGACACGCAGGCGCAGGCGCTCGACCGGTTCAACATTCAGGGCATTCAGGACAACACGCCCTTTCTGGCGGCGGTGGTCGACGAGGCCCGTTTCCGCTCCGGCGACATCACCACGGCCTATATCAAGGACGAGTTCCCCGACGGCTTCAAGGGCATGGACCCGACGCCGGAGCAGGAAACGCTGATGGCCTGCGCGGCGGCCTATATCCACGCGACATTCAACGCCCGCGCGCACGAGATTTCCGGCCAGATCCGCAAGAGCCGGGGGCCGCGGCGCGACTGGGTCGTCATTCTCGGCAAGGCGCATCGCCCGCTGGAAATCGACCTGACACCGGACGGCGCGCAGATCACGCTGGACGGCGCGGCGCATGTGCTGTCGTCGCACTGGCGCCCGGGCACGCAGCTGATCGAGGGGGAATTGGACGGCACGCCGTTTGCCATCAAGTTCGCCAACCGGACGGAGGGCTACATGCTGCGCATGCGCGGGGTGACGCGGCGCGCGCTTGTCTGCACGCCCGTGACGGCGGACCTGCACAACCGGCTGCCCGAAAAGGTCGCGGCGGACACATCCAAGCTGGTGATCTCGCCGATGCCGGGGCTGGTCGTGTCGGTGTCGGTGGCGCCCGGGCAGGAGGTCAAGTCCGGCGAGGCGGTGATGGTGGTCGAGGCGATGAAGATGCAGAACATCATTCGCGCCGAGGCCGACGGCGTGGTGAGGGCGGTGAATGTCGCCGCCGGTGACAGCGTGGCCGCAGACCAGGTCATGGTAGAGTTCGCCTGAGCGCAGACACCGGGGCCAATCGGTGCGGCTTTGGCCGATTTATCGAAAAACAACTAGAACGCCGCCGCGTAATGCTGTATTCGACGGCCTGAAAGCTTGGTCCTCAACCGAACGTCCGGTTGTGGGTTCAGGTCGGCTGTGCACGTTCAGGCTGAGGGCAAGATGAAACCAACGACGCTTCTTTTCACCACCAGCGGACGCATCGGCCCGCGCACCTTCTGGCGCGGGATCATCATTCTTGTGGCGGCATACCTGATCATCAACCTCATCAGCCTCCTGTTGCCGCCGGGAACGACGCTTGAGATGGTGATGACGATGGTGTCGATGGTGCTGATGGTGGCCCTGCTGGTGGGTTATGTCAGCGTCTACGCCAAGCGCCTGCACGATAGCGGGCGGACGGGAGCCTGGTTCATCCTGGCCTTCCTTGCGTTCGTCGTCCTCTCCACCGTTCTGGGCTACGCGCTGATGCCGCTGCTGGCACCGGATGTCTTCGCGGCCTTGTTCCAACTCGTTGAAGCTTACGAGCTGGGCAATATACAGGTCATTGAAGTCAGGCAGGCTGCATTTGAGGCGGCCGCGATGGCCAATCCGGGGAGCATATTCCTCATGATCACAATCTCGGTCTTCGCGGTCAATCTGATCATCGGCTGGTTCGTTGCGCGCCTGCCCTCTGACCGGGGCACAAACCGCTTCGGCCCGCCCGAGGGAGGCGATACTCATGCATTCGACTGACACGATCCACAATCTGCCCGAGCACCCCTCCGGCGACTATGACCGCAACCTCGAAGTCGTGGCCGAGCTTGACGCACGCGACCTGGAAGAGGCCGATCGCGCCAGAAGCGAACTGGAGCGGGCGCACTGGCTCGGCATGTTTGCCAACCCGGCGGGGGAATCCACTTCTGCCGTGTTCCGGCGCTCGCAAATGACGGTCTGGCTGGCGCGAGCCTGCGCGCTGGTCTTCTTCGCGGCTGCGTCGGTTGTCGGCTCGCCGGGCGTTGGGAGCATGGTGCTGGGGGTCGTTCTCGTTCTGACGTTCCTGTCATCCATCGTCCAGCACATCCGCCGGTTCGCCGACGCCGGAAAGCCGAGCTGGTTTGGCGCGGTGGCGGCCGTTCCGATGCTCGTGCTGGGCGGCCTCGGCTATTCCGAAGCCAGCGCTTTCACCGGCCGGATGCAGCAACTCATGCTCGCGGCTGAAGGCATGCAGAACCTGCAGAAAGCAGCAACCAGCGGATCGGATGGCACCGACGGCGCAGCCCCGGCCGCCGCTCCGCCTGCCGAGCCTGCGATGGTCAACGCCGGAACGCGCCGTCCGCCGCCAGCACGGGGCGGGAACCCGATGGCCGGCATGGGGCCGAACATTCCGCTGATCGTGGGCGGCTGGCTGATGGCCATGCTGGGCACGGCGCTGGTGACCTGGCTCTATGCCGCGCGGCTGCCCAGCCGTGTCCGGCGGGAATAGCAAAGCGGCCTCGGGAGGGACGCAAGGGGCCCAAGGGGGGCGTGGGCGTGGGGCCGGTCGGCCTC
>JBGSUF010000102.1:0-12052 GCA_041736285.1 Hyphomonadaceae bacterium
AGGCTAAGCGAACTGGCCTTGGAGAAATTCATGAAGGCCGAAACGACCGACAAGACAATCAGCATCAGGAAGACATAGCCAAGCATCGAAACCGTTCCCCAGACCCAGAACAGAAATGGCCACCCGCCGAAGCGGGTGGCCGGTATTTTTATTACATGCCGAGCTTCTTGGCTTCGAGAACGGCTGCAGTGACTTCAGCGCGCTTCTCGTCGGACAATGGTGTCAGGCCGCGCTCTGCGAGGTAGCCATCGCTACCCAGAGCCGCCTCAGACACGTACTCGGCCAGGAATTCCTTCATGCCAGGAATGACATCGCGATGTGCATTCTTGACCTCGCGCGGCGCGATGTCGTCGAGGTGCTGCATATTTCAGGGGCGCGCGACCGGTTCATCTCGCGGCTGTTCGAGCGCAGATTCTGGCTGCTGGGCCTGCGAGCGGGCGGCGTTGGCGCTCTGTTTGCACTTGGCGCTGCGGCCTTTCTGGTGTTTTCAGCGTCCGGAGATTCGGGGCGCAACTGGCTGCTGCCGCGCTTGACCCTCGGCCCTTATGATGCGCTGATCCTTCTGGCGGCCCCGGTTCTTGCGGGCGTGTCGGCGCGACTGGCGGCGCGGTTCACCGTCATGCGCACGCTTTCAGAAAGCCACTGAGCCATGCCAACGGTAAGCCCAAGCAAACCGCAGCGCAAAGGCAAGCGCATCCTGTTCCAGACGCTGTGGGCGGTCGGCGGCCTGATCGTGCTGTTGAGCGTGATCGACTTCGTGGCCTTCACCCAACGCGTCTCCCGCCTGCGCGCGCCGGAGGACATGCCGCGGGCCGATGCTGTCGTCGTGCTGACGGGCGGGGCGGGGCGGATCGCGATCGGCGTCGATCTGGTGCGCGCCGGGCATGGTGAGCGCCTGCTGGTGACCGGCACCAATCCGCAGACGACGCTGGCTGACCTCGAAGCCTCGCAGGGGGGCGCGCCTGAAGTCTATCGCTGCTGCGTTGATCTCGGCTCGGACGCGCGCACCACCATCGGCAACGGAACCGAGACGGCGGCCTGGGCGAGAGCGCGCGGGTTTCGGCAGGTCATCGTGGTCACGTCTGACTGGCACATGCCGCGCAGCATGATCGAACTGGAACGGTCGATGCCGGAGGCCGAATTCCTGCCCTATCCGGTGCGGACAAAGCCCGACCCGACCAAAACGTGGAACGACCCCGACGTTTTTCGAGCAATGCTGTACGAATGGTCGAAATATCGTATCACCGCATTCCTGCGCACGCGGCCGAGGCCCGAGGCGCAGGGCGACTGATCTGAGGACAAGATTGCCCTCGAAGACGGGCCGAAAGTCGAGCCAGGCGGACAATGACCCCATGAACACGATACGCTCTTTGTTGTTTGTCATCTGGATTTATGGCGGCATGGTCGTCGTCGGCACGGTCTTCCTGCCGACGCTGATCCTGCCCGGGCCTCTGGCGCGTTACGCTGCCGTTGTCTGGGCACATCAGGTGCGCTTCGGCGTCTGGCTGATCCTGGGCACACGGACAGAGCTTCGCGGACAGGAGAATTTTCCGGACGGTCCCGTGCTCATCGCGGGCAAGCATCAGGCCATGTATGACGTGCTTATCCCATTCATCCTGCGCGGTGGCCGGCCGGCCATCATCCTGAAGAAGGAATTGCTCTGGTATCCGATCTTCGGCTGGTATGCTTGGCGGATGGGCTGCATCCCGATTGACCGCAACGCCAGCGCCAGCGCGCTCAAGGACATGGTCGCCCGCGCGCGCCAGCGCTTTGCCGAGGGGCGCGACGTGCTGATCTTCCCCGAGGGCACACGGGTGGCACCGGACGCCGCACCGGACTACAAACCCGGCGTGGCCGCGCTTTACCGGGCGCTGAATGTATCGTGCGTGCCGATGGCGACGAATGCCGGGCTGGTCTGGCCGGCAAAGGGGCTGCTGCGCAGGCCGGGCCGGATCGTCTACAGCGTGATGGAACCCATCCCCGCCGGACTGCAGCGACGCGACTTTGCAGCGCGGCTGGAGTCCGGCATAGAAGAGGAAACCGCGCGGCTTCTCGGCGAGGGACGAAACGTGCAGGACAGACTCTGAAGCCTGAGCCGTGACACGTCGGCTTCTGGCGCGCTTTCGCGTCAACCGAACAAGAGCCGTTTCGGCGAACGGCATGATATTGGAGGCATGCAATGGCGCGCACACATTTGCGCTCGCGGCGGCGCGGACTTTTCATTCCCTTCCTGATGCTGGCGCTGATCGTGGCGGGGTGGACCGCCTTCTGGCTCTACATGCGCACACATCTCGACGAGTCGGTCGACAAATGGGTCGCTGATCAACGGGCCGCCGGTGTCGAGGTGACTTATCAGTCGCGCGCGATCACCGGCTATCCGTTCCGTTATGCGCTGACGCTCGGCGATCCGCGCATGAGTGACCCCAATCTCGGCTATACGCTCGCCGGGGAACGCTTTGAACTGGTGATGCAGCCATGGGACTGGAATCACGTCATCGCCCGGGCGCCGGGGCGCAACACGCTGACCCTTGCGGGCGGCCGGACCTGGGATGTCCTGCTCGGCGAGGCGGCAGCGCTTTCGGTGTCTTGGGATGATGTTCGCCTGCAGCGCGTCTCGCTCTCGCTTCCGAACACCCGGATTCAGGATGGCGGCGTGACCATCGGGCGGTTCGAGAACTTCACATTCCACATCGGACCCGTGCCGGACGCGGAAGCCGATCTGCGCGTCGCGGTTGACTGGACGGCGCTGCAACTGCCCGCCGCGCCCGCGCGCGTGTCATTCCTCGGCAGCGCACTGGAGGCCGGGGCGATCAAGCTCATCTTCACGCATGGCGCCGCCGCGCTCGATTCGCCCGATCCGCTTCTCAGCTGGATGGAAGCCGATGGCCGCCTCGACATCGCACAGGTCGATATCGACTGGGGGCCGCTCGATCTGCAGGTGGCCGGTGAGGTCGGCACGGACGTTCAGGGGCGGCCGAAGGGCAGCGTCAGAGTGCGGCTGGAGCGCGCCGATGAACTGAAGGCCGCCATGGCCACGGCCGGCCTTTTGACCGAGGACGTGCGGCTTGGTATCGATGCGTTGGCGTTGATGACGCAGGGGCCGCAAGGGGCGGCGCCATTCGTGCTGCGCGATGGCGGGCTGTATTTCTCCGGCCAGCGCCTGAGCGATGCCAGTTTCAGCCTGATCGGCCTGCGCTGACGGTTTTCCCGGCGGTTCCGGTGGGGGCCGCGCCGCCGAAACCCTTTCTGCACGCCTTCATGGCAAAGGTCGGACTTGTCGGCCATGGCGGCGCACACGCTTACCCCCTTGCGGCAAAGCGCCTGCAGCGGTATTAGGCCGGTCACGATCGACACGCAGCGCCAGCCTCGATGCCAGCGCAGCACACCGGTCGCCGATGTAGCTCAGCTGGTAGAGCACCGCATTCGTAATGCGGGGGTCGGGGGTTCGAGTCCCTCCATCGGCACCATTTTTTTGGCGCTATCGCTCGCGGTTGCCCGCGCGCTGCTTGAGCGCGTTTTTCTGGCGCTATCGCTCGCGGCTTCGCGCGCGCTGCTTGAGCGCGTTTTTCTGGCGCTATCGCTCGCAGCTTCGCGCTCGCTGCTTGAGCGCGGGTGTGGTTCGAGGCGTGGCCTCTTACCTGTGCGGCGCTAACTCTCGCGGCTTCGCGCTCGCTGCTTGAGCGCGTTTTCCCGGCGCTATCGCTCGCTGCTTCGCGCTCGCTGCTTGAGCGCGGTGTTTCCTGCAGGCCGACCGCGCTTTGTGCTGCCTTGGGCGGGTGGATGCAAAAAGGCCGCCGGGGTTGAGCCGGCGGCCTCGTTTTGTCGTTCGCTGATGCGGAGGGATCAGGCGATCTGATCGTTCCAGTTGTCGTCGATCTGGAACCAGTTGTCACCGATCCAAGCCACGTCTCCGGAGACGAGGTTATCGGCGCTGATCCATCGGGCGTCGTCGCCCGGATCGGCCGCCGACACCATCCCGCTGGCGTCCAGGTCGAGAATGTCCGGCACTTCGTCCACCCCATTCGCCGGTGCCGCGTCCACATTCGCATCGTCTTCGAAGACGGGGACGGTGACACGCAGCGAGGAGCCGCCGCCAGACGCGCTGCCGGTCACAACGCTATCCAGGACATCGGCGAGCGAGGCGTTGAGGAAGGTCGTGGTGACGCTTCCGGCTGAGAACACGACGTTGGCACCGTCCTGGCTGAAGGCCGAGGCCGCGGCGGCAGCATCGGCAAAGCCGAAGCCTTCGAGATAGACAGCATCCCCGACGCCGAAATCCGTGACAGTGTTGGTCGAAGTCTCACGCGCCAGGAAGAAGAACGTGTCCCAGCCGCCGCCGCCGGTAAGGATGTTGGTGCCGGACTGACCGATGAGAATATCGTCATTGGCCCCGCCGAGGAGGGTGTCGTCACCGGCGCCGCCGAACAGGATGTCCTCGCCATTGCCGCCTTCGAGCAGGTCATTGCCAGACTGGCCGATGAGTTGGTCATCGCCGTCGCCGCCCTGAAGGTGTGCGTCACTGTCGCTCGCAACGATCCGGTCGTCACCCGAGCCGCCGATGGCGTTGACGGCGCCATTGGTGGAGTCGGTCGGATCGGCCAGGAGGCCCGCCGCCTGCAGGGCGTTGAACCAGATCTGGGCCATTTCGGCGTAGCCGGGCGCATTGGGATGCAGTCCGTCGACGAGGTCCGACAGCGTGATGCTGGCGAAGTCAACCAGCGTGATGTTGACACCCGCCGACTGCAACCCGGCAATGAAGGCCGGGAACTGGGCGTTGATGGCGTCCACTTCCGCCTGGTCGGCGGTATTGTTGATCGGCAGGAGGTTGCCGAGAAGGATAGTCACGTTCGGGTTCTGGGCGACGAGGCCGTCAATGATGGCCTGGAGGCGCGGCAGCAAATCGTTTACCGGATCGGCGTCGTGGATCACGTCATTGGTGCCAAGCATCAAGAGCACAGCGTCCGGCATGGTGGCCGCAGCAATGCCGTCGATGTTCGCAGCGACGGTAAAGGCCGTGATGCCGCTCTGGCCCTGATGATCGCGGTCGAAGAGGACGTTGCTCGGCTCGCCGCCTTCCAGCAGGCCGGGCGGCGCATTGTTGGTGCTCTGGCCGACAAAGTCCACGAAGGTGCCGTCAAACAGCTGGAACAGCGGCAGTCGCCAGCCACCGGGCACCGTCCAGCCATCGGTGATGCTGTCGCCGAGAAGCAAAAGACGCAGCGCCTCGCCCCATGTGCCGGTTTCGAGGTTGATGTTGAGCGCGGTGGTGGCGCTGGACTGGTCCAGCGTGTCGCTCACCGGGGTGCTGTCTGCGAAGTCGATGTCGAACGTGTCCTGAGCGGTGCCGCCGCGTCCGTCTGATGCAGTGACGGTGATCGAGATGGTGCCCTGAACCGGCGATGTGGAGGTGAAGGTGCCGGTGGCGGGGTCGAACATGATCCACGCGGGCAGAGCCGAGCCGTCTGCGAGGGTTGCCGAGAAGGTCAGGTCATCGCCGTTGAGGTCGGAGAAGGTGTCGGCCGGGAGGACGAAGGAGAAGGCTGCGCCCTCGGTGCCGGTCTGGTCTGCGACGGGGTTCTGGACGGCCGGGTCAAAGTTGACGCTGTCGCCATTGAGACGGACGGCAGCGCGGACCTCGTCGAGGGTTGTGTTGAAGATGCGCATCCACGTGCCCTGATGCCAGAACACGACGTCCTTGCCGTTGGCATCGGCGATGAACTGGTTTGCCGCCGCCTGGACATTTGCGAAGTTGAAGGCGGAGACGTCGATGGTGTCGCCGGCTGTCAGGTCGCGGATATAGACGGTTGTGGTGATGCCGACGTTCGGCGCGACGCTGAACACGTCATTGCCCGAGCCGCCGAACATGTTGGTGACGCCAGCGCCGGAGAACAGCGTGTCCTCGCCCTCGCCGCCTTCCAGCGTGTTGGTGCCGCTGCCGCCGCGCAGGATGTCGTTGCCGCCGAGACCGCGCAGCGTGTCGTTGCCAGCGCCGCCTTCGAGGATGTTGGCCTCGCCATTGCCGATCAGGGTGTCATTGCCCGAACCACCGGTGGCGTTGCGCACCGCCGGGTCGATGGCGTTGACCGTGCCGTCGACGGGATTGGTGTCCCAGAACAGGTTGGTCAGGTCGATGGTCACGCCGCTGGTCTGCGTTGAAAGGTCGGCGTCGCCGTCAATGCCGAGGGTGACCGACGTGACGAGGATGTCAGCGGCCGTGATGGCCGGAGCGCCCTGAAGTGTCGCGATGATCACCGCAGCGCCGGCCCCCGCGCCGTCAGCGTCGTAGGAAAGAACGCCGGTGGCGCTGTTGTAGAGGAAGACGCCCGCCGAGCCCGTTGCAGCGCCGTCAGTGATGAGGGTCACGGCCTGATCCTGCGCGAGGCCGCCGCCGAAGGAGGTCGCGTTGACGAGGATACGGTCCTGACCGGCGGTGAAATCGGTGATGGTGTCACCGCCATGGCCGATGCTCATATAGGCGAAGATGTCTCGGCCCGTTCCGCCGGTGAGAATGTCAGCGCCGCGACGGCCTTCCAGCCAGTCGTCGCCGCCCGCACCATCGAGGACGTTGGACAGGTCATTGCCGTTCAGACGGTCACCGCCTTCGCCGCCCGTCACATGGCGATAGTTGTCGGCAATGGCGCTGGACGGGTTGATGAAAGTGCCGTCGGTCAGGGCTGCGTTGGCAAGGATGGCGCGCAGAATGTCCATCGCGAGAATGCCATTGCCTGCGACTGACGGGTGAATGCCGTCGGTCGGCTGGAGATCGGCAATCGTGAATGAGGAATGATCGACGAGGACCACGTTGATGCCGTCAGCGCGAAGCCGCGCGACGAGGTCCGGCAGGGCCGCATTGATCGCGTTCACGAAGTCATCGCCGTCCGCATTGAGGTCCGGCAGGTAGGACAGGTAATCGACCGGGTTGAGCGCCGGGAGTTCCGACAGCAGGATCAGCGAGTCAGGGTTGCCCGCCGCCGCATTGCGCACCAGTTGTTCCAGTTCGAGCGGCACGTTGGTGACCGGATCGGGATCGAGCAGGGTGTCATTGGTGCCGAGCATCACCACGAGGATGTTCGGCGAGAGTTCTGCCATCACGCTTTCGATGAAGGGCGCGAAGAGGTCGATGACGTAACCGCCGACGGCAAAGTGCTCGTCATCAATCAGGGTGCCGGCATTGTCGTCGAACGGTCCGACAAAATCGATCCACAGGCCGGAGCGCTCGACGAGTTCGCGCCAGAGATCAATGCGCCAGGCGTTCTGGGTGTTGGCGAAGAAGCCCGAGGTCAGGCTGTCGCCGGTGGACATGATCGTCACAGCCTGAGCGAAGAAACCCTGAGCGAGGTCAACCACAAGTCCGGCCGTCTGTCCGGCAAAGGACAATGCGGTGTCGCCAATCGCGATGTCGAAAGTGTCGGACACCGTGCCGCCAAAGCCGTCATCAGCGGTAATGACGACGGAGACTGTGCCGGCATCGTCTGCGCCCGGCGTGCCGGAAATTTCGCCGGTCACGGGGTCGATGGTCATCCAGGCCGGGAGCGGGGAGCCGTCGGCGAGGGTGGCCGAGTAGGTGAATGTGTCACCGTCAGCGTCGTTGAACGTGCCGTCCGGCAGGGCGAAGGAGAACGCTTCGGCTTCGTTTGCAACACGGTCCGGCAGCTCCGTTTCGAGCGTCGGGTCGATGTTCTCCATGAAGGCGAAGCTCATCGGAACAACGAAGCGGAAGAAGACCTCATTGTCGCCTTCGATGTCGCTGGACCAGATCCACTGGCCTGTCGCGCCGTCCGGCAGGGGACCGTCGGGGCCGAACGTGGTCCACGGCGCGGTGGCGGCGGGGCCATACTCGGTCGCGGCGAGCCACGCGCTGTCGTCGAAGCCCTGCGCGGTCCAGTCGCCCGTCGCGGTTTGGGACACCAGCCAGTCGGACGAGGTTCCCATCACGGTGCCGTCCGGCAGGCGGATGTCGACAAAGGCCGCGCCGGGGCCGCCCCAGTCGATCGCGCGGATGGCGATCACATCACCGGGGGCGAGCGAGATCACCTGGCTCTCGACGTCGAGCCAGTTGGCAGCCTGCATGACGAGTTCGCCGTTGACGTAGAGCCAGAACTGATCGTCGACACGAGCGGTGATGGTGGCCTGCACGGGCGTGACCTGGTGGGCGACGTTCAGGTTGAACGTGTCCGATGCGGACTGTCCGGCGGCGTCAAGCGCCGTCACCTTGACACGCAGGATGCCGGAATCGCTCTCCGAAGGCGTGCCACTGAAAGTGCCCGTGGCGGCATTGAACTGGAGCCAGGCGGGGAGAACGGAACCGTCCTCCAGATTTGCGGAATATTGCAACACGGCGCTTTCCTCATCGATGAAGCTCCCGGCGGGGAGCGTGAAACTGAAGTTCTGACCGGTAAGGGCGATGCGATCATCCAGCGGCCGCGCCACCACCGGGGTGTCATCCACCTCCGATGCGAAAAGCGAGAACATGCTGGATGTCGAGCCGCCACGGCCGTCATCCGCGGTCACTCTTACAACTACCGTGCCAGAAACCGGGACGGTGCCGGAGAATTCGCCTGTCAGCGGGTCAAAGCTGATCGAGGCGGGCAGTGGAGAGCCATCCTCTGCGGTGGCCGATAAGGTCAGCGTGTCACCGTCCGGGTCTGAGAACATGTCCGCAGGCAGAGTAAAGCGGAAGAAAACATCCTCGATGACATCGACTGGCGCCGCCGTGTTCGCGACGGTCGGTGCGTTGTTGGGTTCACCAAGCAGGGGAATGACGAAGCGGAAGAAGACCTCATTGTCGCCTTCGATGTCGCTGGACCAGATCCACTGGCCTGTCGCGCCGTCCGGCAGGGGACCGTCGGGGCCGAGCGTGGTCCATGGCGCGGTGGTGGCAGGGCCATATTCGGTCGCGGCAAGCCAAGCGCTGTCATCGAAGTCCTGCGCTGTCCAGTCGCCTGTCGCGGACTGGGACACGCGCCAGTCGGACGAGGTGCCGAGAATGGTGCCATCGGGGAGGCGGATGTCGACGAAAGCGCCGCCGGGGCCGCCCCAGTCGATCGCGCGGATGGCAATCACGTCGCCGGGGGCGAGAGTAACCACGGCCGTCTCGACATCAAGCCAGGTCGAGGCCTGCATGACCAGTTCGCCGTTGACGTAGAGCCAGAACTGATCGTCGACGCGGGCGGTGATGGTGGCGGTGTAGAGGGTGTTGGAGGTAGACTCCGAGGGCGTATCATCGGCCTTGGTGGCGGGGGCGGCGTGGTCGGCGGGAGTAACCGGGGCAACGGGCGCGTTGAGCGTTGGCGTCCAGATCGTGCCAGTGCCGGAAAATGGAGATGCGGGGTTGAAGGCAGCAAAGCGAGAGGCATCAAGTGTCGGCTCAAATGCATCATGAAAGTCACCGAAAAGCGTAGAGCGATCGGCGATCGGTTTTCTGTCGAGCATGGAGTTTCCTTTACGCCGATTTCAGCCTTCGCATATTGTTGCGCAAGCGAAATAGCATTTCGGAGACCTGTGGAAAACGGCTTTCCCCTGAACAGCCGGAATCGGCTTTCAGTTCGCGTCTGAAGCGAGTGACATTCCCAAGGACTCGCGGGCGCAGATGGCTCCCCCGATCAGTTCACGGCTTTGCGGCGGCGTTTATTTCCTGAGCTTCAATCCAGCGATGAACGCGCATCTCAAGCAGTGCGAGCGGCAATGAGCCCTGCGTCAACACCACGTCATGGAAAGCCTTGATGTCGAAGTCGTCGCCCAGCCGCGCCTGCGCTTCGGCGCGCAGGTCGATGATGGTCAGTTCGCCAATCTTGTAGGCGAGCGCCTGTCCCGGCCAGCCGATGTAACGGGTGACTTCATTGCGGATGTTCAGGGGCGACAGTGCGGAGTTTTCGAGGAAACAGGCCTCTGCCTCCTCCCGCGTCCAGTTGTAGAGGTGGATGCCGGTGTCGGAGACGAGGCGGCAGGCCCGCCACATCTCATAAGACAGTGCGCCGAAACGCTCATAGGGCGTGCTGTAGAGACCGGCCTCACCCGCCAGCCTTTCAGCGTAAAGACCCCAGCCCTCGCCGAAGGCCGTCGCGTAGTAGGTGCGCCGGAAGGTTGGGACGTCGCGCAATTCCATCGCGATCATGATCTGGAGGTGGTGGCCGGGCACGCCCTCATGGGCTGACAGCGCGGGCAGTTCATAGAGCGGGCGCTGGTCCAGCCGGTAAGTGTTGACGAGATAAGTGCCGGTCCGCCCGGTTTCGGGGTCGCCAGGGCTGTAGCGGGCGGTCGTGTAGCCGGGGGCGATGTCGGCTGGAACGGGCTCGACGGTGAAGCGTGTCTGCGGCAGGGTGTTGAAATAGAAGGGCAGGATGGCACGCAACCGGTCGGAGACGGTTTCGGCGCGGGCAAGCAGTTCCTGCGGCGTGCGGGCATAAAATTGCCGTTCCGTGCGCAGGAAGTTCAGAAAGCTCGCAAAATCACCCTCCCAGGCCACTTCGGTGAGGATGAACTGCATCTCGGCCCGGATGCGGGCCACTTCGGCCTTGCCGATTTCGTGGATTTCTTCCGGCGTCAGGTCGGGCCTTGTGGTGTTTATGGCGGTGAGGGCGCGATAAGCCTCCTGTCCGCCGGGCAGGCTGGACAGGCCCGTCTCCTTGCGGGCGTAAGGCGCGTATTCGTAGGCGAGGAAGTCTTCAAGGTCGGTGAAGGCAGCGAGGGCATTGGCAACAGCGCGGACGCCTTCATCGCGCAGCCGCGTGCGCTCTTGCGACGGGATGCTGTCGGGCAGGTTGAGAAATGGCTGGTAGAGCACGCTGGTCAGCGGTTTGCCGGTGATCTGTTCGGCGATCTGGTCGAGCGTGGTCGCGAGGGGATCGGGGTGAGCGGTGAAGCCGGTCTCGATGCCGCGCCGCATGTTGACGATGTGCTCGGCGAAATAGCGCGGCGTATCTTCGAGCCTTGCGATCCAGGCCTCGGCGTCGGCCACGCTGGTGATGCGCAGCCGTGACGCGGTGTAGGCCGGTACGAGGTGAAAGCCCCAGTCGCCCGAAAACGGAATCCGGGCGAGATCATAATCGGCGTCGACGATGTCTTCGCGCAGGAGGCTGGCGAGTACAGCGGCGTCAAGGCCGGGGCCTTGTTCGGTCACGGGGATCAGCGCGAGCCGTTCAAGCAGATCGCGGCGAAGCTGTGCGCGCGCGTCGATCACCTCTGGCGTGACGGTGGGCCAGCGCCGGGGCGGCTCGCCGCTGGCCTTGGCCTCAATTTCCGGGTCGGAACGGCGGGCAAGTTCCTCATAGTCGGCGATGATGGCGCGCACCTCCTCGTCGACATTGGCGGGGGGCGGCGGAGGCGGAGGCGGCGGAGGCGGAGGCGGAGGCGAAGGAGGCGGTGCCGGCGCACCATACCAAGGCGTCTCGCCATCCTCATCCAGTTCAAGCTGATTGGTCACCGTTCGATAGTAATGCTCGAACTGACGCTCCGATTTGAACTTGGACAGCTCCGGCCACATCGCCTCTGACGGTTCAGTGAAAGGTTGACTGGCACACCCAGTCAGCGCCAGAGCGCACACTGCTATTGCAAATCGTCGTATCATTTGAAGCTCCCGTCCGCTCACTTCCAAACAACGCCGATAATCAGACAAAGACAAGCCAATACTCTACGAATTGGAAAATTCTTTTCTGGCATGGATCAACCGCTCGGCATTCCCGTCCCCGCCCTTGATCGGACTATCGGCCCGCGCCAGCACCCGCCAGCCCTGCCCGCTCAGCCAGCCCACAAACGCGTCCTCCGCCGCCGCCACCGCCCCCGCATCCGATACAATCCCGCCCTTGCCGATCTTCTCCCGCCCCACCTCAAACTGCGGCTTGAACAGCGTGACAAGCTCCGCCCCCACCGGCACGAGCGACAACGGCCCGCCGAGCAGCTTGGACAGCGAAATAAAACTCGCATCACACACCACCAAATCCGCCCCCGCCACCTCGGCGCCCGTCAAATCCCGCGCATCCGTCGCCTCCAGCGACACAACGCGGCCATCGCCCCGCAAGCGCTCATGTAATTGCCCGCGCCCGACATCGACCGC
>JBGSUF010000137.1:0-13050 GCA_041736285.1 Hyphomonadaceae bacterium
GTCCGCCCGCTGGCGACGCCGCCGGTGCAAACCGCCCCGGCTCAGCCGACGGGCGAATAAGCCTCAACCGAGATTGGCCCGCACCACATCCGCCAGCTGCGTCGCGGAGCTGACGGCGACGGTCTCGTCCTGCGCCTCGACCATTACGCGCACCAGCGGTTCGGTTCCGGATTTGCGGATGACCAGCCGTCCGGTCTTGCCCAGCATGGCCTCGGTTTCGGCAATCGCGGCCTTCACGGCGGCCGTCTCCATCGGATCGGCCGCGCCGAGGCGGACATTGACCATGTGCTGCGGGAAGGGGTGGAACAGGGAGAGGACTTCGGAGGCCTTGCGTCCGCCCCGAACCATTGCCGCCAGCACCTGCAACGCCGCCACGAGGCCATCGCCCGTCGTGGCATGGTCACGCAACACGATGTGGCCGGATTGCTCGCCGCCAAGATTGTAGCCGCCCGCCCGCATCTGGGCGACGACGTAGCGGTCGCCGACCTTGGCGCGGATGAGGTCCAGCCCTTCGCTGTCGAGGAAGTTTTCCAGCCCGAGGTTCGACATGATCGTCGCGACGACCCCGCCGCCCCGCAGGGCCTCGGCGCGCTTCATCTCCATCGCGATGCAGGCGAGGATCTGGTCGCCGTCGACGATACGGCCCTTCTCGTCAACCAGCATCACACGGTCGGCGTCGCCATCAAGCGCAATGCCGATGTCGGCGCCGTCCGCCAGGACGCGCTCGACCAGACCTTGAGGATAAAGTGACCCGCAATTGTGGTTGATGTTGGTCCCGTTCGGGGAAACGCCGATGCCTTCGACATCGGCCCCAAGTTCCCAAAGCGCATCCGGCAGCGTGCGGTAACCAGAGCCGTTTGCGCCGTCGACGACGATCTTGACGCCGTCCAGTGTCAGCTCGCGCGGGAAGGTCCGCTTGGCGCTTTCCATGTAGCGGGCCCGCGCATCGCCAAGGTGGGTCGTCTGGCCGAGTTCGGCCCCCTCGACGAGAAGGTCACTCATCGGCAGGTCCAGCATGTCCTCGATTTCGCGTTCGGCCACGTCGGAGAGCTTGTAGCCGTCCGGCCCGAAGACCTTCACGCCGTTGTCGAGATAGGGATTGTGCGAGGCAGTGATCATGATCCCGAGATCAGCGCGCAGGGCGCCGGTCAGCATGCCGACGGCGGGCGTCGGCACCGGACCGACCAGCATGACATCCACACCCCCCGCCAGCAGGCCGGCGGTCAGCGCGCCTTCGATCATGTAACCGGACAGGCGCGTGTCCTTGCCGATCACGACCTGATGGCGATGGTCGCCCCGGCGCGCAATGCGGCTGGCGGCGAGGCCGAGCTTCATCATGGTGTCTGGCGTCACTACCCCGGCATTTGCCACGCCGCGCACGCCGTCCGTGCCGAAAACTTTCTTCGTCATGTCCCCTCCTGATGCCGAACTGCGGTGCGCGGGTTCGCGTCGCCTGTTGTTTCGGCTCGTTCGTTCCGTTCAGCCGTTGAAGGCGCAGACCGCCTCGACGATACGGTCCTGCGTGTCCTCGTCCAGATAGGGGTGCATGGGCAGGGAGATGACGCAGCCCGCCTTCTCTTCCGTGACCGCCATTCCCCCCGGCGCACATGGGTAGCGCTCGTAAGCGACATTCATGTGAAGCGGAACCGGATAGTAGACGGCAGACGGTATGCCTTGCGTCCGCAGATGTGCCTGCAGGCCGGCGCGATCATGGTGCTCGATCGTGTATTGTGCCCATGTCGAGACAACGCCCTCTGAGACATGCGGGACCGCCTCCACATGCGATGCGAGCAACCGGTTGTAACGCGCTGCAATCTTCCCGCGCGCTTCGATCTCGTCGGCAAAGATGTTGAGCTTCTCGATCAGGATGGCGGCCTGCAGCGTATCGAGCCGGGAATTCATCCCGATGCGCATGTTCAGGTATTTGGTGTCATGCTCAAAGCTGCGGCCGCGGAGGTCGGAGGCGACGGCCTTGCCATGGACGCGCAAGCTGTCGATCAGTTCGGCGAGGCCTGCGTCATCGGTCAGCACCGCGCCGCCATCGCCATAACAGCCAAGCGGCTTGGCCGGAAAGAAGCTCGTCGTCACGCAGTCGGCCCAGGCGATCGGATGCTTGCCGTTGATCGTGGTGCCAAAGCCCTGCGCGCTGTCGGCGATCAGTTTCAGCCCGTAGCGGTCTGCAATCTCGCGCAGCCTCGGATAGTCTGCGGCCTGACCAAAGAGGCAGACGCCGATGATCACGCGGGGGGTGAGCCGGCCCTCTGCGATGGTGGCTTCAATGGCCGCCTCAAGGCTGGCCGGGTCCATGTTGTAGGTCGCCGGGTCGATATCGACAAAGACCGGTGTCGCGCCGAGCCAAGGAACGACTTCAGCGGTCGCGCAGAAGGTGAAGGAGGGGCAGAAGACCGCGTCACCGGGGCGCAGGCCCCATGCCATCAGGGGCAGGGCGATGGCCTCGGTCCCGTTGGCGCAGCCGAGCGCGTGCCGGGCGCCGCAGAACGCCGCCAGCTGCTCCTCGAAGGCGACGACTTCAGGCCCCATCACGAAGCGGCCATGGTCGAGCACGGTCGCAATGGCGGCGTCGACTTTGGCCGAAATCCGGGCCCGCTGGGCCTTCAGGTCGATGAACTCCATGTCAGCATGCTCCGCGTTCAGTTGGACTGGCTATAGTGACAGCTCTGTGGACCAGAAAGACACAAAAGGTGGAGAAATGTTTCACGACGCCTTGCGCGCGCGTTTTGCCAGCAGCGGATGGCTGTGCAGGTGACGGACGCAATCGGCGCCCTGCAGCGTCTGCGCAATGTCGCTGGCCGCCTGCAGGCCGAGCGTCTGCCGCATGTCGCTGTCCGCCATCAGCCCGGCCAGAGCGGCTGCGGCGGCGGCCTCGTCCACATCGGCCCATACCGCTCCCTCGCGGGGGGTATAGACGTTGAACGGATCGTGCGTCGGCTCCAGCGTGTAGGGCAGCAGGACGCTGTTCTTCGGCGTCATGAACTGCATGTTTCCCGACCAGCCGGTGGCGGCCACGGCCCGGCCCAGCGCCATGGCCTCGGCAATATGCATCCCGAACCCTTCCGAGCGGTGCGGCGACAGCAGGATGTCGCACTCGGCAATCATCCGCCAGCGTTCGTTCGATGGCAGGTTGCCGTCGATCACGGTGATCTGCGCATCGCCGCCAATGGCGTCGTAAAGCGCCTCGCGGAAGGCCGGGAATTCCGACAGGTTGCGCAGCTTCAGCGTCAGCCGGGCATCCTTGTGTCCGTCGGCTGCGGCCCGGAAGATGCGCGCCGCGCCGATGACATTCTTGCGGTGAAAGGACGACCGCCCGTCAGCCATCGCGAGAACGTGCGGCGGTCGTGACGGGTCGGTCGGGCGGGCTGAGATCTCACGGGCATCTGCGGGAACTGTGATTCGGTGCGGCGCCGTCCGGACCGGCACGCCGACATGCCCGGCAAACGCGTCGGTGACGAAATCACTGGGCGTCCAGATCTCCGACAATGACGCGGCGTGCTCAAGCCACTCTATCGGCGGGACAGTCAGCTCCCAGGCCCACATCCCGATGATCCGCCACCCGGCGGCCGCGTCTGGCAGAAGTGCGCCCAGCACGGGCGGGGTTTCAGGCCCGTTCGCGTGCAGGATCAGCGTGCCTGATGCAGACTGCGGCATGGCCGACAGCGCCACCGGAGACGAAGTGTCGGCCTGGTTCAGTATGCCCGAAGTGTCGACAGCCAGCGGGGAGAGGCCCGACGCCTTCAGCGCCTCGAAGCACGACACGGCGGACTGGCCGATCCCGTTGGCCGTGCGGAACATTCCGGCCACAACCAGAGGTCCGGCGGCCTGCGCGCCAATCGGGGACCGAAGCCGCCCTACAAGGTCTGTGAGCAGTCCGCGAAGACCAGTCATGAGAGAAACTCTACCCCAAAGCGCCGACGGCAGCGCAGCGTTGTTGTAGTCGCCGTGCCGCGGGCCGCAAGTGCGACGACTGCAAGGTGCAGGAAACTTCATTCGCCAGACGTTTGACAATCCGGCAGGTTTGGGCCGAAACACACAAGCAGTGCATCCGCCGGACGGGACGGGGAGAGCGAGAGACCGCCGCGTACGGGATGCGGGCAGACACAATTTCAGAGGTTGATTTGAGATGACAGCGACCAGGACAGCATTTCTCACCGGGATAACGGGTCAGGACGGTGCATATCTTTCCGCGCTCCTTCTGGAGAAGGGATATCGCGTCTGCGGCCTCGTGCGGCGCTCTAGCACGGCGGAAATCAATGACCTCCGCCTGCGCTGGCTCGGGATCGAGAATGACGTCGAGATGATTGACGGCGACCTGTCCGACCTGTCGGGCATCATCCGCGTCATCAAGGATATCCGGCCCGACGAGATCTATAACCTTGGCGCGCAATCCTTCGTGAAATCGTCCTGGCAGCAACCGGTCCTGACCGCGCAGGTGACGGCCATCGGGGTGACGAACATGCTGGAGGCCATGCGGATCGAAGCGCCGGAGGCCCGGTTCTACCAGGCCTCATCGTCTGAAATGTATGGCCTGATCCAGGAGGACATGCAGTCGGAGACAACGCCCTTCTATCCGCGCTCGCCCTATGCGGTCGCCAAGCTCTATGGCCACTGGATCACCGTGAACTATCGGGAGTCCTTCGGCTTGCACGCGTCCAGCGGCATCCTCTTCAACCATGAAAGCCCGCTGCGCGGCATCGAATTTGTGACCCGCAAGGTCACTGACGGCGTGGCCCGCATCAAGCTCGGACGCGCCAACGAACTGCGCCTCGGCAATATCGACGCCAAGCGCGACTGGGGCCATTCGCGCGATTACGTCCGGGCGATGTGGCTGATGCTGCAGCAGGAGGTGGCGGACGATTACGTCATTGCCACGGGGCGCACAGTGACTGTGCGCGACATGTGCCGCATTGCCTTCGCCCATGCGGGGCTGGAAATGGACGAGCATCTTGTCATTGACCCGGCTCTCTATCGCCCGGCCGAAGTCGATGTCCTGCTCGGAGATGCATCAAAGGCGAGGGAAAAGCTCGGTTGGGAAGCCGAGACCACGCTTGAGGACATGATTGCCGAAATGGTTGATGCCGACATTGCCCGGCTGCTGCAGTCTCCCATGCCGAAGGAAGCCCGTCGCGGGGACCATTGATCATGCAAACTCCCCTTGAGAGGGCCAGATCGGGTGCAGGGCCGATCCTCGTGACCGGAGCCTCCGGCTTTGTCGGCAGCCATGTGGTCGCCGCGCTGAAGGATGCGGGGGTTGCGGCTGAAATGATCTGCGGCTGCGACCGGGCAGGCCGCGGCGGACACGGCATTGGCCGCGCGATGGACGTCACTGACCGCCAAACAGTTTTCGATGTCATTGATGAACTGTGCCCCACCGCCATCATTCACCTCGCAGCGGTTGCGATGCCAGCCAAGGCGCGGGCCGACGCGCGCGGTGCCTTTGAGGTCAATCTGCATGGCAGCCTGAACATCGCCGACGCTGCCCTGAGGCATGCGCCGCGCGCCAGATTGCTGTTTGCGGGCAGCGCCGAAGCCTATGGCCTCAGCGCCATCAGCGCGCCCCAGCCGATGACGGAGGACACGTCCCTGCGGCCCGCCACCACCTACGGCGTGACCAAGGCTGCGGCCGAACTGGCGCTCGTGCAACTGGCGGGCGAGGGGCTTGACGTGATCTGCTTCCGGGCCTTCAACCATACCGGGCCGGGACAACAGGCCGACTATGTCGCCTCCGCGTTTGCGCGGCAGGCGGCGTTGATCTCCCTCTGCCTTGCAGAGCCGGTCTTTCATGTCGGCAATCTGGCGGCGCGGCGTGATTTCCTCGACGTGCGCGACGTGGCGCGGGCCTATGTTCTGGCGCTTGACATGGCCGAGGTCACGCCGGACCAGCGCGTGATGAACATCGCATCGGGACAGGCGGTCAGCATCGAAGCCATTCTGGAAACTCTGCGGGGCATGGTTGGGCGGGCGACGAGGGTCGAAATTGATCCGGCACGGCTTCGCCCGATTGACGTGCCGGAGATGGCGGGCGATCCGGCCCGTCTGCATGCCGCGACAGGCTGGTTGCCGGAGCACAAGCTCGGGGCCACGCTGCAGGCCTTGTTCGAAGATTGGCGAAGGATGGAAAGACCATGATCCGGCCCGGCCACGCAGCCTCTCTCTGGCGCTATCGCCACTTCATCATGGCCGCGATCACCGGGGAGCTTCGGTCGCGATTTGCGTCGTCGCGTTTCGGGACGCTCTGGTTCATCCTTCACCCGCTTGCGATGGCCGCCATCTATGCGCTGGTCCTGTCGCGCGTGCTGGGTGCCCGGCTTGGCCAGAACGAAAACGAGATGGCCTATTCGATCTACCTGCTTGCGGGCATGGCGGGCTTCAACCTGTTTCAGGAGACGGCAAGCCGCTGCCTGACCGTGTTCATCGATAATGCCAATGCGCTGAAGAAGATCGCTTTCCCGCGCATCGCCCTGCCGATGGTGGTGCTGGGCAGCTCCTTCCTGAACCAGCTCTTCCTCCTGGTGGCGATTGTCGCCATCCTTGCCATGTTCGGGCACTATCCGACGGTGCACTGGGTGGCGCTGCCAGTTGCAATGCTCGTCGCGGCGATGCTCGCGCTGGGGCTTGGCGTGTTTCTTGGCCTGATCAATGTCTTTGTGCGCGACGTCGGGCAGGTCATGGTGGTGGTCTTCCAGCTCTGGTTCTGGTTGACGCCCATTGTCTACCCCATCGAAATCCTGCCGGAGGGAATGCGGCCGGTGGTGGAGTGGAATCCGGTCACGCCGATCACGCGCTTCTATCAGGACGTGATTCTCGACCAGACCTGGCCGGACTTCGCCTCGCTCCTCTATCCCGCCGCGCTGGCGATCGTATTGGTCACGCTTTCGCTGTTTGTCTTCCGGCGCGCCTCGGCTGAACTTGTGGATGTGTTGTGATGACTGAGGTTCTGAACGTTTCAGGTGTCGGCAAGGGGTATCCCGTCTTTCGCAATGAGCTGGCGCGGTTTGCCCGCTGGTTCGGATTGCCGACCCGGCCGGAGACGCAGTTCTGGGCGGTCCGGGACGTCAGTTTCTCGATGCGGAAGGGAGAGGTGCTTGCCCTTATCGGCCAGAACGGGGCCGGCAAGAGCACATTGCTCAAGCTCATCACCGGCACCGTGCGACCGACCGAGGGGAGCGTTGCCATTGATGGCCGGGTCAGCGCCATCCTTGAGCTTGGCCTTGGTTTCAATCCGGAGTTTACCGGCCGCGAGAATGTGATGCATTCCGGCGGGATGATGGGGCATTCGGGGGGGGATTTGCGTCGGCTGATGCCGGAGATCGAGGCCTTTGCCGAGATTGGCGACCATTTCGACAAGCCGCTTCGCACCTATTCCAGCGGCATGCAGGCTCGGCTGGCGTTCTCGCTGGCCACCGCCATCCGCCCGGAATTGCTCATCGTCGATGAGGTCCTGTCGGTTGGCGATGCCTATTTCCAGCACAAGAGCTTCAGCCGGATCCGCAAGTTCAAGGAAGAGGGCGTGTCGATCCTGATCGTCACTCACTCCATGGGTGATGTGCGGGAGATTTGTGACCGTGTCATCCTGCTCGACAAGGGCGTCGTGGTGCGTGATGGCCCGCCGGACGAGGTCGTGGATTATTACAACGCGCTGATCGCCGAGCGCGAAAACGCCAACCTGACCGTTGAGCAGAAGCGCGCGGCAAATGGCTGGGTTGTCAGCCGTTCCGGCACGTTCGAGGTGTGGATCGACAGCCTGGAGCTGGTCGACGCCGAAACCGGCAGCGCAGTGTCCAGCGCGCGAACAGGCCAGTTGGTGGAGCTGCGGGCGCTGGCACGGCTCGGCACGGACATACCCACGCTCGTGTTCGGCTTCATGTTGCGCGACCGCATGGGTCATGTCGTCTACGGGACGAACACCTGGCATACCGGGCAGGCCCTCGAAGACTTGCACGCGGGTGATGAGGTGATGTTCAAGGCGCGGTTTCGCTGCGATCTCGGCCCCGGATCGTATTCCGTTTCCCCAGCCCTCGTCAGCTCCTCAACCCACCTCGAAAACAACTATGAGTGGACCGACAACCTCCTCGTGTTCGACGTGGTGAACTTCGATCGTCCGCATTTCATCGGCTCCAGCAGTCTTGACGCCGACTTCACCATTGAGCGGGAAGACGGCGCCGCATCCGCGACCCTTGAAGAGGGCAACGCCACGGAATGATCTCCTACGCTCAAAACTTCGAAGACATCATTCTGCAGCGCGCGCTCGGGCACGTGAAGGAGGGGGCATATCTCGATATCGGCGCGAATGATCCGGTCCACGACTCAGTCAGCCTGGCCTTCTATGAGCGTGGATGGCGGGGGGTGCATGTCGAGCCGATGCCGGTGCAGGCGCAGGCCCTGCGGGCGGCGCGCCCGGATGAGACCGTTCTGGAGGTCGCCGTCGGCACGACCGAAGGCAACGTCCAGTTGTTCGCGTTCGAGGGCACAGGGCTGACAACGGGCATTGAGGCCTTTGCCGAGCAGCATGTCAGCGCCGGTCACGCCTTGCGCGAATTGTCGGTTCCGAGCGTCAGGCTCTCCAGCGTTCTGGAAAGGTTCAGGGATACTGAACTGCATTGGATGAAGATCGACGTGGAGGGGATGGAGGCCGACGTCCTCTCGAGTTGGGATGCGAGCCCGGTCCGGCCGTGGGTGCTTTTGATCGAGAGCACCTTGCCCAATTCCCCGGTCCAGAACCATGAGGAATGGCAGGATGCTGTCTTTGCCCGCGGCTATGAATTTGCATATTTCGACGGGCTGAACCGGTTTTACGTGCATCAGGATCATCGTGAACTGCTGAAGAGCTTCGGTCCGGGACCGAACTTTTTCGACAAATTCCAGCTTTCTGGGAATTCTCCCTTTGTCGGGCACTTGCGGGAAGAGATCGGTGCCCGGAGGCGTGAAACAGAACAGGTGCAGGCGCAACTCGCCAACCTGTCGGCGATTTTCCAGCAACAGGCCGCCGGCATCGCACAGGCCATCGAGCAGGCGAGAGAGCAGGCTTCGAACGCCGCTCTCGCGGGAGCTGAACTGGCCCAGACGCAGGCGCAGCAGCGGATCGGGGCGCTTGAGCTTGAACTGGAAAGGCTTTCCCGGGATCAGGACGCTCTCCGGCAGGAATTGTCCCAGCGCAGCGCGGATTTACGGGACGTTATCGGCCAGAACTCCCGTCTCCTCGACGAAATTTCTTCTTCGCGCGACTCGGCCGCGACGTCACTTGCGGCGCTGAACAAGGACTTGCAGCGCACGGCCGCGAAGAGTGCGACATTGGCCGAGGAGCGGAATGACGCGCTTGAGCGCCTCGCCAGCGTTGAAAGCGAGACCAAAAAGTCGCTCATCGCATCCGCGCAGGAGAGAGATGCCTTGCGCAACCAGCTTCAGGTCGTTCGCCAGCACAGGGCGCAGGCGATGGACCACATAGAGGCGATGTCACGCCAGATGGAGCACCTGCGCGGACAATCGCAGGGCATGGCGGACGTGGCGGACATGGCGGCGCTCAGGGATGAACTCGATCAGCTGCGCCAGAGCACATTCTGGCGAATGACATCACCGCTCCGGTGGATGGTTGACCGTCTGCGGCGCATGGCGTTCGGCGCGCGCGATGTTGTCCGCCGGCCGGTCCAACCGGCGCAGATGCAGGCATCGGAGCCGGTGGATGTCGTCAGGACCGAGTTTCTGCCACACCTTGTCGATCAGGACGTGTATCAGAAGGTGAAGGCAGATGCGCGGCCTTAATGGGGGGAGACCAGGTGATGAGGGTTTGGGTTGATGGTCAGTGCCTGCAGACCCTGAGTCGGCGCCGGGGCATCGGGCGATATGTGCTGGAATGGCTGCGCGAGCTGAGCCTCGCCGACAACGGCGTTGATGTTCACGTTTCACTTAACGCAGCCATGGCGAGCGAAGCCATTTTTGCGCGTCGACTTCTCGGCGGCATCGTGGACGCCGACAGGATCCACTGCTGGCATGGGGCCAATCAATCCGGAGAAGGCCGTGCCGGGATGACATCGGGGCGACTGTTCTCGCAGGCCGCCCTGAACTATCACGTCGCCTGCATCGCGCCCGACATAGCGGTGTCTGCCAGCCCGTTTGAGGGAATGGCCGACTGCGCCGTGCCTTATGTGCCGGTCAACGGACCCACCCCCTTCCGGAATGTGGCGATCTTCTATGACGCCATCCCGCACCGGATGTCAGAAACCTATCTCGCCTCGCCGCCGGTGAAGGCGGTGTATGACAGGCGGCTGATGGGGCTACGGAGTTTCGACGGATTGCTGGCCATCTCCGAATATGCCGAACGCGAAGCCCGAAGCTTTGTGCCGCAAATTGCCGTCCAGAACATCATGGCGGCGGTTCACCGGGACTTTGAATCCTACGTCAAGGCAGACCACAGCGGCATCAAGATCGAATTTGACAGGAAGAAGCCTTCCGTTCTGTATGTTGGTGGCTTTGATGCCCGCAAGAATGTCGGTCGGTTGATCGAAGCGTTCGGCCTGATGCCGGCCAACATGATCGGGCGTGTTCAGTTCATCGTGATCGGAGACATGGACGCCGAGGTCAGGGGTAATCTCCGGAACCAATGGCAGGCCTGCGGTCTTCCGGAGAATAATCTGTTTCTTCTGGGTTATCGCTCCGATCTGGAACTGGCCGCCTATTACTGCGTCGTCGACCTGCTCGTGCAGCCTTCACTTCTGGAGGGCTTCGGCCTGACGGCGCTGGAGGCCATGACATGCGGGACGCCTGTGATCGCGTCCAACACCGGCGCCCTGCCCGAGGTTGTCGGCGATCCTTCACGGCTGTTCGACCCGGAAAGTCCGCAGGACATCTGCCGGGCCATGATGGGCGACCTGACGGCCAATGCTGCGTCTCGCGCGAAGCAATCGAAGGCTGCGAAAGAGCGGTCGAAACTGTTCAGCTGGACCAATTCGGCCGAACGCTCCGTGGCGATGTTTCAATCGCTGCTCGCGCCCGCGAAGGACGAGACACATTCCTCGGCCGACGCGCGCAAGTCAGCCATCAGGACAGCCGAAGAACTGAAGATCGCTCCCGATACCGCCGCCCTGTTTCTTGCCGCGGCGCATACGCGGCCCTCTCCGGGGGGGCGACGCATCTTCATCGACATTTCGGCCACGACGGTCGAGGACCACAAGACCGGAATCCAGCGCGTCGTGAAGAATATTGCGCAGAGCATTGGTCCAGACTTCGAAACGGAGTCCGGAACAACGGTGGAATACATTTTCCTCGATGATGATCGCGGCTTCTTTCGTCTCGACCTGACCGGCGCTTTCGAGCCTGGACCTGTGGAAATCACAGAAACCGCTCCGATCATCTTTGGCGTCGGCGACACGATCATCATGCTCGACAGCACCTGGGCATATCACACCCTCCATTACGGGGTGCTTCAGGCGGCCAGAATGCGTGGCGCAAGGGTGGTGACGGTGCTTTACGATCTTGTCCCGCTGATGCAGTCGAGCTTCTGCGATCCGGGCATGCCCATCGTCTTCAACGCCTGGCTCCGGACGGCGCTGAAATACTCGGACGCTTTCATGTGCATCTCGGAAGCCGTGGCGAAAGAGCTGAAGTCTGTTCTGGGCAGCGTCCGCTATCCGATGCCCAAGCTGATCGGTCACTGGCCTCTCGGGGCCGATTTCTTGCTGGCGAAGGAAAAGGGCGTCAAACCCGTCCGGAGCCGGAAGGCTGCGCGCCCGATGTTCCTGACGGTGGGGACCGTGGAGCCAAGGAAGGGGCACGCAACCATCCTGTCGGCGTTCGACAGGCTCTGGAGCGGCGGCGAGGATGTCGAATTGCACATCGTCGGCAAGATTGGCTGGAACAATGCCCACGTCGAGGAGCGCATCAGGACGCACAAGGAATTCGATCGGCGGCTGTTCTGGCATGTTGGCATATCCGACACGCAATTGATGGCGCTCTACCGGGACTGCGACGCACTGATCACGGCCTCGTTTGCCGAGGGTTTCGGACTTCCCATCGTGGAGGCCGCCCAGTTTGGAAAACCCGTCATTGCGAGCGACATCGCCGTCTTCCGGGAGGTTTCGAAGGCGGCCGGGCATGCCAGCTTCTTTATCCCTGGCAGGCCGGACGAACTGGAAAGGGCGATCCTGGAGTTTCTGGAGGCGCCTCCGTCGGCGGCGGACCTGAAGGCTGCCAAGCCTCAATGGCCAACGTGGGAGGAGAGCGCGAAGCTCTTGCTGCAGGCTGTCGAGCACGAACGCTGGCAATTTTCTCACGACCCGGAGGTTTATGACCCGATCAATGATGATGTTCTCGTCTGGCGGATGACCGGGCCTGTGGAGAACGGCTCCCGGCCGGTTGCTGACCTGCGTCTTCTGGAGGGGCCATTCAGACACAAGGACGGTCAGCGGCTGATCGTTGAGGTCTGCAATCTCAGCGAGACGTTCTGGAGCAGCGAAGGCAATGAGCGCGGTGTTTACGCCGTCAATGCCGGGATAAGGCCGCTCAACACATTCGGTGATCCGATGACGGCCGAGTTCCCACGCGTGCGCATCCCGTTGGTCATCGTGCCCGGCGACAAGGTCACGCTCGCGTTCGACATTGATTACAGATGGATACTGAGAGGGGCGGTCGAGGTGGAGGTGTTCCTCGTGCAGGAAGGCGTTGCCTATTGGGAGCCGACCCTGCGGGTGGATGTCCGTGGGCTGGCCGAATTGGTCAGCGAGGTTGGCGGGACGGGTTACGCCTGACCGCGCCGCTGTGAAGCGAGCGCGGCGACCGAGATGCGTGGCTGCTTTGGCTCGCTGCGATTTCAGCAAAAGAAGGCCCGCCCTGCGGTTTGCGGGGCGGGCCTTTTCGTTCAGGTCGCCCCCATCTGATGGAGGGGGGGGCCTTGCGTCTTACGCGATCCAGTCGTGGTCGAAGATCTGGATGTGGTCGGAATTGCCTTCCCAATAGTGCTCGCCGGCGAACCAGAAGGGCCGCATCTGTGCGCCGGTCTGGTTGGTTGCGCCGGATGACCCGGCCAGTTCGCCAGCCAGTTCG
>JBGSUF010000186.1:0-2587 GCA_041736285.1 Hyphomonadaceae bacterium
CGGACACGGTCAGGCTGGATGTCGGCGGCGCGGGCGGTTCCGCTCCCGCCTGGACGCGCGAGTCCAGCGCGGAGGAACGGGTCCAGCGCGTCGCATGGTTTTCACCGCTCGGTGAGGCGACGCCTGTCGAAATCCTGCTGACCGGCGAGGACGAGGCAGCGACGATTGTCATTGAGGCCAATGGCCGGGCCCGCGTCCTGCGCACGGGCGCGGCGGATGCCGGAACGCTGATCGGAAGGCGCTAGGTCATGACCGGCGAAAGGGGCTTTTCACTTGTCGAGGTGATGGTGGCGCTGGCGATCTTCAGCGTCGCGGGCGTTGGCCTGACGCGGGTGGCAACGCAGAACACCCGCACGGCGCTCGCCGTCGAGGAGCGGGCTCTGGCGGCGGTCGTGGCGGACAATCACCTCGCCGAACGACTTATCCGGCGCGAGAACACCAGCATTGGCGAGCGCACCGAGACCCTGTCGCTGGCCGGGCGCGAATTCATGATGCGCGAAAGCGTGCTGGAGACGGGCACGGCGGGTCTGGTCGAGGTGCGCGTTTTCGTTCGCCAGCTGAATACGGCCGGCGTGCCCGCCGGGTCAGCGGTCGAACGCCGGGCCTTCCGGCGGAAAGCGACATGATGACAGCGCGCGGCGAACAGGGCTTCACGCTGGTTGAGGTGATGGTTGCGACCTTCATCACTGCGCTGCTGTCGGTCCTTGGCTTTGCGCTCCTGAATGGCGCGCTCACGGGAAAGGCGCGGGCGGGTGAGATCACCGCGCAGGTTGAGGAACTGGAACTGACCCGGGCCGTGCTGCGGCGTGACCTCGCACAACTCGTGTCCCGCCGCAGCCGTGACGCATTTGGCGTCGAGAGCACGGCGGTATTTTACGGCAATGCCGGAAGCGATGACGCTGAACTGATGGCCTTCATCACGCGCACGCAGGACGGGGTGGGTGCGTTCGAGGGTCGCTCCCGGCTCGTTCATGTGCGCTGGCTGCTGCGGCAGGGAGACCTCATCCGTGAGACACGCGCGGCCGTCGATGCAGCGCCGGGCAGCCCTGTGAGTGCCCGCGTCATGATGAGCGGGCTGGCCGATGCGCGGGTGCGTTTCATCGCCGTCGGTGAATGGCAGCGCGAGTGGGGGCGGCTGGACCCGGCGACGCTGTCGAGCCTGCCTTATGGCGTCGAAGTCACGCTTGATCACCCGCGATATGGCGCGCTGACGATGGTGTTCGCGACTGGTGAAGTCGAATGACGGCGCGCATGAACGAGACCCGGAGTGAGACGGGCGCGGCGCTCCTGACGGCGATCATGATCGTTGCGCTGATGTCGGCAGCGGTCATCTCCGTGCTTGAGAGCATACGCTTTGCGTCGCGGCTTTCGATCAATCTCGCAGCGCGCGAGCAGGCCAGCCTCTATGTGGTCGGCGTCGAGGAACTGGTCGCCGCCTCGGTCCGTGACATTCGTGCGGACGGGCGCCGCGACCGCTTCCCCGAACTCGACGCATGGCTGGGCAGCCCCATTGCCTTCCCGATCGAGGGCGGGGCGATCACCGGCCAGGTGCGGGACGGATCGAACTGCTTCAACGTCAACGCGCTGGTGCGGCGTGAAGACAAGTCCTACGTTCGCGATGATGCCAACAGGCTCCGGCTGGTGTCGCTCGCGACCGATATCGGCATGCCGCCCGATGAAGCCGAGGCCATCGCCATGGCCCTTTCCGACTGGGCCGATACCGACACGCGACCGGGGCTCGCGGGGGCCGAGGATGACCACTATCTGTCGCTCGCCCAACCTTTCCGGACGCCCAACACGCTCTTTACCGACATTTCCGAGATCCGCCTTGTGCGCGGGATGACGCCGGACGCGGAGCGCCGGCTCGCGCCTTTCCTGTGCGTGCGCCCTCAAGCCGCGCTGAACCGGCTCAACCTCAACACGCTGCAGCCCTGGCAGGCTCCGCTCCTTGCGGCCTATCTCGGGGAGGACTTCGACACGCCCGTCGCCGCGCGCCTTTTGGCGGAACGCCCGCGCGGCGGCTTTGATTCGGTGGACAGCTTCATCTCGCTCAGCGGGATTGGCGAGGAGGCCATCGCTGACAATGAGCGCAGCCTTTATGACGTCAACACGCAGTATCTCGATGTGTTGGGCGAGGTCACGCTCGGGCCAGCTGCCATCGGGCTGCATTCCTTGTTGGTTATTGAGGGCTCCGGTGCCATCAAGACGCTGTCGCGCTGGTATGGAACACCGGAATGAGCTTGACCCTGATCGTCTTCGCCGGAAGCGAGCCTCACGCCGAGCATGCGTGGAACCTGGTGTCGGGTGACGCGGCCGTGCGCGAACAGGGCGCCGGGAAACTCGCCGACATGCCGCACCGGCGCGCCGACGCCGTCGTCGTGCTGCTGCCGGGCGAACTCGTCACATCACATGACACAGCCCTGTCCATGCGCAGCGAACGCCAGATACGCGAGGCGGTCGCTTTCGCCATCGAGGACGAGATCGGCGGCGAGATCGACCAGCAGCACATCACCCTGTCTCCGGCACCGCGCGGCGCCAAGGCTGCCATCCGCACGGCCTATGTGATGACGCGCGCGCTGGCGGCGGA
>JBGSUF010000211.1:0-10192 GCA_041736285.1 Hyphomonadaceae bacterium
ACCGTCTGCGAGGCAATCGGCCCGGTGTCCGGCACATGGACGGCCAGGGCGCGGTCATTGAACAGCACGTCCGAAGCATCGGTCGCCGGAACGCCAAGCCCGACGCCGATCAGCAAGGCGCGCGCGCCGGTGCAGTCGACAAAGAGATCGCCGCCGAGGCGTTCGCCGGTTTCGGTCACGACGCAGGCAATCCCGCCATCGGCGGAACGCTCGAAACCGGTCACGTCCGCTTCGATGTGGCGCACGCCAAGGCGGGTGGTGCAGTGCTCGCGCAGCAACTGCGCAAAGGCAGGCGCATCGAGATGATAGGCGTAGTTGGTTACAGCCGCGAATTCCGGCGTCTGCTGCTGCTTCGGCGCGCGGTCATGACGGCAGACAATGGCTTGCGCGCTGACAGCCTCGGCAAAGGGCGTTCCGGGCGGCGCGGCCCGCCAAAGGCTGAGCGGATCGAGATCGTCCTGGCTCGGCGGGGCATCGAACGGGTGGAGATAGCTGTCTGAGAGGCCGCCATCGACCCAGCCGTCAAACCGTGATCCCTGCTTGAAACTGGCCTGCGTGCGGCGAAGAAACTCCGCCTCGCCAATGCCGATGCGGCGCAGCGTGTCGCGCAGGCTGGGCCATGTGCCCTCCCCCACGCCAAGTATGGGAACGGTCGGCGACTCCACCAGCGTGACCTTCAGCCCGTCAGGCGCATGTGCGCGGTGGTCAGCGGCCAGCACGCCCGCCGTGAGCCAGCCCGCGCTGCCTCCGCCGACAATGACAACGTGCCTCAGTGTCCCGTCAGGCACCCCGATCTCCTCTGGTGTTTGCGTCGCCGTTGATCGGCGCTCTGCTTCTGGTCTCTTGATCCCGGCCCCTCCCAGTGAACCTGGACCCTGAGTGGACCCGGTCCCTCGAGCGGACCTGGCCCCGAGCCGACCGCCACCGCCACCTAAATTGCGTGACGGGCGGAAAAAGTGCAATCGGATTGCGTGTCTGGCCCGGCCACAGACCGGGGCGCTCCGACTGGAACGCCCCGGCAGGTCAGTCCGGATCAGAAGGTGTAGCGCGCGCCGATATTGTAGCGCGAACCGATCTGCGTGGCGAAGTTCACGTAGCTGCTGGTCCGGCCCACCACACGACGCGTCTCGTCGGTGATGTTGATCCCTTCGACGAAGATGGTGATCTGGTCGGTGATGTCATAGCTCGCGCTGAAGTCCCACTGGCCATATTCCTCAACGTAGAGCGGGTTATTGGCCGTGCCGCTGACGCCGATGGTCGAGGTCAGGAACTCACCGCGCCAGTTGTAGGCGAGGCGGGCCTGAATGCCGTCCTTGTCGTAGAAGCCGACGAGGTTGTAGCTGTCCGAGAGGCCAATGATCGGCGTCTGGATGTCGCCGCTGGACGGCACCGAGAACTTGTCGAACTCCACATCGCCGGAGACGATGGTGTAGTTCGCGATCCAGCCAAAGCCGGTGTCCCCGAGGAAGTGCTGCCAGGCAAATTCCCAGCCATCCACCGTCTTGGTGTCCTGGTTGACCGGGCGGGCGATGCGGAAGGAGACCTGCGGGTCTTCGCCCGGAACGCCGTAAATGTTGCCCGTGACGAAGCCGTTACCGTCAACGAAGAAGATGTCGAACGTCGAGGGATCAGAGTTTGCGAAGATCCACTGGCGGATGGCATTGGCGTCGGTGGTGCCGAGCGCCGCAATGGCGGCATTGTAGCGAGCGCCGCCAATCGGGGTGAACACGTCAAACGGCATATCGTTGACGATGCTGGTGCCGATGAAGTTCTCGACCTCCTTGTTGAAGTAGCCGACCGAGACATAGCTGCCCTGATCGTAATACCACTCCGCCGACAGATCGATGTTCCACGACAGGAAGGGCTGCAGGTCCGGGTTGCCGGAGGAACCGTCACCACCGTCAACGCGGAACAGCTGCGCAACCGTCTGGCCACCCTGAATGTCGGCATAGGACGGCCGGGTCAGCGTGCGGCTGTAGGATGCCCTCAGGACGATGTCCTGATACGGCTCAACCTGAAAGTCGAAGTTGGGAAGCCAGTAGTCATAGCTGCCCGTCAGCGTCGTGAAGTCGCGGTTGTTGATGTTGTCGAGGCCGGTCAGCGAAAGCTCGTTTTCCGCAACCCACGCCGTGCCGGTCGGGATCCCGACAAGCGCTGAGGAGGTCACATCGGTCTCTTCATAGCGAACGCCCGCAATGAACGAGGCCGGAGCCGAGCCGAGGTCGAACTCGGTGTTGATCTGGAAGAAGGCCGAATTGCTGGTCTCCTCCGTGCGGCGATCGGTCAGCAGCGGCGTGTCGTTGGTGCAGATGCCGTCACCGCCGCAAACCGCGCCAAAGCCGCCGATCGGCTGATCCATCGCCGCCAGCAGGCGGTTGAAGTTGACGATGTAGAAGCTCGGATACGTGCTGCCCGAACCGCTGAACTGATCGAAATTGCCGACAAGGTCGGCGCGCGTCCAGATGTCGTCCGGGTAATCGGCCGGGTTGCCCACGCCGCCCCAGCTGTCGCGCTGGTTGTTGGAGAAGGTGGAGCGGTAGGTGTTGGTTGTCGACGACACGCCGAAATCGACGCTTTTCACGATTGACGCATCGAACTCGTATTTGGCGAAGAGCTGATACTGGTCAATCTCGGTGTTGACGTAGCTGGCCTGGAAGGTCGAGCCGGTGCCTAGCATGCGCGACGCGTCGATCTGGTCGGTTCCGTCCTGGAAGCCCAGCGACAACGCCGGCAGTTCCGTCGTGAAATCAAGCCCCTGGAAATTCAGCGAGAAATCGGCCGTCGACAGCACGGCGGAGGTGCCATACGGGCTGTCCGGGCCGCTTTCGGCCGAGGAATTGTGCGCATCGAACACCAGGCTGAACCGCTCGGTCGGCGCCCAGGCGAAATTCAGGCCGATCGACTTGTTCTCCGACTTGGCCCCTTCCTTCGCCGCGCCCATTGAAAGGTCGGTGCTGGCGAAGAACTCGTTGTAGAAGATCGGGCTGGCGATCGGGCCATCGGTCCACGCGCTGAAGGTTGCGTTCGGGTCATGGTTGAACCAGACCGAAAGGTCGGAGCGCTCAACGTCGACCTTGTTCTGCGAGTAGAAGTAATCCAGCGTCGCGGTGAAATTGTCGACCGGGCGATACTGGAGGGCAATCTGGCCGTTGATCCGCTCACGGTTGACATTGGTGAGGGAATAATTGGCGTTCTGGGGAACAGAATAGATGTCATCCGGCCCCGGACGGTTGGTGACGTTGGCGTCCCCCGGAGGCTGCGGCAGGGTGCCCCAGTTGTTTTCCGAGCCGAGATAAGCGCCGCGCCAACCGCTGCTGGTGCCAAACTGCGCCACGCCGGACTCGCGGTCCTGATAGCTGCCGGCCACGACAAAACCGATCGTGTCATTGGCGAAGGTGTTGGAATAGATGCCCGAGATTTCCGGCGTGATGCTGTCATCGCCGAGCGAGGTGACAGAATTGTCGATCACGCCCTTGATGCCGAACGAATAGCGCATGCCCGGCGCGTCGAGCGGACGGGCGGTCTTGATGTTCAGGGTCGAGCCGATGCCGCCCGTCGGCAGGTCAGCGCGGCCGGACTTGTAGACATCGACGCCGGCAATTCCCTCGGACGCGAGGTTGCCGAAGTCAAAGCTGCGCGAGGCCGGCGCGCCGCCGGTCAGGAGCGCGGTCGGCATCTGGCGGCCATTGAGCAGAACGAGGTTGAAGTCCGGGCCGAAGCCGCGAACCGTCACCGTGCTGCCCTCGCCGTTTGCGCGGTCGATCGACACGCCGGTGACGCGCTGCAGCGATTCGGCGAGGTTGGTGTCCGGGAACTTGCCCATGTCTTCGGCCGTGATCGCGTCGATAACGCCCTGCGCGTTGCGCTTGACGTCGGAAGATGCGGCCAGCGACTGGCGGATGCCCTGCACGATCACGACGTCCTGACGCAGCGGATCTTCCGCCACGATGGCTTCTTCATCCTGCGCGGCCTCGGGCGTTGCCTGCGCAAAGGCGGGCTGGAACATGGCGAATGCGGACACGCCGCCGAGGAGGGCAAGCCCCGCGGCCAGTTTCATGCGCTTGTGGTCTTCGTTCTTCATTCTGTTTCCTCCCGGGTTTCTTGTATCTGTTGTTGTCATTGAGGCATCGTCAGCGGGCCTGCACTTCCCATGGCCCTGCGGGCTCACCTGCCCAATCCTGATCCGTCATGCAGGCAAGTCCTGTTTCGGTGTCGCCCGCGCATTGCTCCACGCGAACCCAGTCGACCAGCAGATCGGCCGGGAAAGTCGCCGGATCGAACCCGCCGCCATTGGATTTTTCCGCAAGATTTCCGCCGACCGCGAGGTTGAGCATGAGGTAGAAAGGCTGGTCGAACGGCGCATGGGGCCGCCCCTTGGCGCCCGGCGCAGCGGTGTGCCACTGGTCGGAGCTGATGCGCAGGAAGACCTCGCCATCGACGAGCCATTGCAGCACGCCCTCGCCCCATTCGAGCGAATAGACCCGCCATTCCTCCGAAGGGCCGGGGGTACGGCTGCCATCGCTCTTGATGAACAGGTAGGTGTTGTCCGGCGCACGGTCGCCAAAGTGCAGCGCGCCCGATGTGCGGCGCTCGATGCCATCAGCGCAGTCGGCACACGGGGTGGCGATATTGACCGCCTCCATGATGTCGATCTCGCCCGAAAGCGGCCATGGGCCATAGGCGTCATCGCTCGGCATCATCCAGAAGGCTGACCACGCGCCCTGCCCGGCCGGCAGCTTCATGCGCGCCGAAAACCGGCCGTAAGTCCAGTCGGCCAGCCCGCGAGTGCGCACCTTGCCGGACGTGTAAGCCTGCGTCCGCTCGCCGCCGGGCGCGCCACTCATCCCTTCCGGAAACATCGGCCCGGTGAAGGTTTCGGGCCGGGCCATCAGCCGCAAAACGCCGTCCACGATCTGAATATTTTCCGCGCGGCCGGTATAGCACTGGCGCTCATTGTTGCCGCCGCCCCAGCAGGAGGCTTCCGGCTCCCACCTGGCGGCATCGAGTGCATCGCCGTCGAATTCATCAGCCCAGACGGTCTGCCAGCTCACCGGCCCGTTGGCCTCGCTTCCAGTGGCCTCGAGTCCGTCTGCCTCGGGTGCAACGGCCTCGATCCCACCGGCATCCACAGACATCGGCGCCGTCGCAACGGCGGACGCAGCGCAGCCGGTCAGCGCAGCCAGCGCCAGCGGCATCAGAGCGTTTCGATATGTCTTGCAGAGCAGCTTCATGGCGAGCCACTTCCTCCCACAATCAGTCTTTCCGGGAGTCGGCCAACGCTCAATCGGTCTGCGCCGAACGGGGAGACCGGCGCGGCGAATGGGAATGTCCCATCCGCCGGACGCGCGCTCGCCCCGGCCTTTTCAGCCAATAATCCCCTTCGTCACCGCGTCGCGGTAACTGCGGCTGGAGCGAACGGTGACGCTGCCGGTCAGATGGATCTCGGCCTCGCCTTTCGGCATTCGGCGGACTTGCCGGACATGTTCCTTGCCGACGATGAAGGAGCGATGCACCCGCAAGAAGCGGTCTTCCGGCAGACTTTCCTCCAGCGAGGACAATGTGCGGCGGATCACGATCTCCGAGGTCTGCGTGTGGATGAGGGAATAGTCGCCGCCCGCCTCGATCCAGACGATGTCGCCGAGGGCGACGACATAATAGCGACTGCCATCGCGAACCTGCAGAAGGTCGGGCTTGCGCTCGACGCCCTCAAGCGCCGGGGCCGCCACCGCGCGATCGCCGGTGGCCTTGCGGATGGAGCGGTCGAGCCGCACGGCCTTTTCGACGGCATGGCGGACACGCGCCTTTTCGATCGGCTTGAGGATGTAGTCGATGGCGTCAATGTCGAAGGCATCGACGGCATATTCAGGATGCGCCGTCGCAAAGACCAGCAGCGGCATGGGGTCCACGCGGAGTGACCGCGCCGCGTCCACGCCGGACATGCCGGGCATGTCGATGTCGAGCACCACAAGGTCGATGCCGCCCTGATCAATGACGGCAATGGCCTCGGTCACCGATTGCAGCGCCGCGACGATCTCGACCGCGCCGGTCTCTTCAAGCATGGCGACCAGAAGTTCGAGCGCCGGACGTTCATCATCACAGACCACGGTCTTCAGCATGAAATCTTCCTTTTTGCGATTCGCGGCGCTTGCACATCGCGTTTCGCCAGCCTTGACGGCCTCCGGCATTGCACGTCAATCATGCCAGTCTGAGCCGCCGCTAGGACAAATCAATGCCGCATGATGCCGAAGGCCAGGACAACTCAACACCCGCAATCTATTCGCGGCAATACTGGACCTTCCAGCTGGCCGGCTGGTCGGCGATGGCGCTGCTCAGCTATCTCAGCCTGACAGTCTGGTACAATCCCGGCCAGTTCGCGCCGGCCTTGCACACCTTGCTTCAGTCGGCCATCGGCATTCTCGTCAGCCACCCCCTGCGCAGCGTCGCCAAGGGCACCTGGCAGACGCCGATGAGCCGCAGGATCGTCCTGAACGCGCTGGCCGTCATCGCCGCCTCGCTGGTCTGGACGGCACTGAGGATCGTGACCTTCACCTGGCTGACGGGCGAGGTCATTCCGCCAGCGGACTTCGGTGGCTGGATCTTTGCGTCGATCATCGTCTTCGGGGCATGGTCATTCTGCTACCATGCCTTCAGATATTACCGGCAGTCGCTCGAACAGCGCCGCCTTGCGACCGAGGCACAGAATGCCGCCCTGCGCTCGCAGGCCAAGGCCCAGCAGGAAAACTTCAAACGTCTTGAGGCCGAAAAGCTGTTTCGAGACGCCCAGTTGCGCATGCTCAAATACCAGCTCAACCCGCATTTCTTCCTGAACGCGCTCAATTCGGTCTCCTCGCTGGTGCGCAAGGGCGACCGGGATGCCGCCATGGGAATGCTCGCGCGGATTGGTGACTTCCTGCGGCTGTCACTCGCCGATCCGGAGGAGTTGCAGCACACGCTGGCCGAGGAGCTGGGCGGGCTGGACATCTATCTCGACATCGAACGGGTGCGGTTCGGAGAACGGCTGCGCACCGTGATCGAGGTCGGCGAGGACGCGATGGACGCGATGCTGCCGAGCTTCCTGCTCCAGCCGATCTTCGAAAACGCCATTAAGCACGCGGTCAGCAAGACGCTCGACCCGGTGACAATCTCGCTGCGCGGAAGCGTCACCGAGGATGCGCTCCAGCTCGAAATCAGCGATGATGGGCCGGGTTTCGATGCGTCGGCGTCGACAGAAGGTTCGACGCAAGGGATCGGCCTTCTGAATGTCCGCCAGCGGCTTGAATCGGCTTACGGTGAGCAGTTCTACCTTGCGTTTGAAAACTGCGAGAGCGGCGGGCTGACCATCTCCATCCGCATCCCCGTCAGGCTCGCCCAAGTCGCCTGAGCGCCGCTGAGGCATCCAACCCCATCCGAAAATGCGGGCGCAACACATCCCTGCTCGCCCGGCCATCCGGGCCATGGCTTTTCCCGCCGGATCGCACCACAATACCCGCAAGCCAAGCCCAGTCGGCCCATCGCCACGGGCCAATGCCCCCCGCGCACCATCTGCAGCGCCCTTTTGAACCGCAATTTTTGCACAAGAAACCACTGAGGGAGACCATTCATGCCGCTCGACACCGCCTCCACCGCCGCCATGCGCACAAGGCTCGATGCCATGAAGGCCGCCCACCTGCGCGCGGGCCCGCCCCCGGTGGGCCAGCGGATCGAATGGCTGGACGCCGCCATCGCCCTGATCGTCGACAATCGCGATGCACTGAAGGAGACCATCAGCGCCGATTACGGCCACCGCTCTTTCGACCAGACCGATTTTGCCGATCTTGCCGCCTCGATCGCCCCCCTGAAGCACGCCAAAAAGCACGTTGCGCGCTGGATGAGCGTCGACAAGCGCCGGGCCGAGTTTCCGCTCAATCTGTTTGGCGCCAAGGCCGCCGTGCATTTCCAGCCCAAGGGCGTTGTCGGTATCGTCTCACCTTGGAATTTCCCGGTCGGCATGGTGTTCATGCCGCTGGCAGGTGTGTTCGCGGCTGGCAACCGCGCCATGGTCAAGCCGTCGGAATACACCCCGGCCACCTCCGCTCTGCTCGAAAGCCTGATCGCAAAATTCTTCGACGCCGACGTGATGAGCTGCATGACCGGCGGCCCGGATGTCGGCGCCGCCTTCACCGCCCTGCCCTTCGACCACCTGCTCTTCACCGGCTCGACCAGCGTCGGCCGCCACGTTATGCGCGCCGCGGCCGAGAACCTCACCCCGGTCACGCTGGAACTGGGCGGCAAGTCTCCCACCATCATCGGCCCCTCGGCTGACATGCAGAAGGCCGCCGCCCGCATCATGCACGGCAAGACGCTGAATGCCGGCCAGATCTGCGTTTCGCCCGACTATGTCCTTGTGCCGGAGGGCCAGGAGCGCGCCTTCGCCGCCGCAGCCGCCAGTGCCATCGAGACAATGTATCCGACCGGGCTGAAGGACAATGCCGACTACACGTCCATCGTGAACCGCCGCCATTTCGAGCGCCTGAACGATCTCCTCGCCGATGCACGCGCCAAGGGGGCCGAAGTCATCGCCCTCAATCCGAAAGACGAGGACTTCACCCAGCAGCCGCACAACAAGATTGCGCCGCATCTCCTGCTCGGCACCACAGATGACATGCAGGTGATGCAGGATGAGATTTTCGGCCCGCTCCTGCCGGTGCGCACCTATCGAAACTTCGACGATGCCGTCGCCGAGGTGAATGCCCGTCCGCGCCCGCTCGCCCTCTATTACTTCGGCGACGACAAGGCGGAGATCGAGACGCTCGTCACGCGCACCACGGCCGGCGGCATGTCGATCAACGACACCGTCTTCCACGTCGCTCAGGAAGACCTGCCGTTTGGCGGCATCGGCCCGTCCGGCATGGGCCATTATCACGGCACGGAGGGATTCCTGACCTTCAGTCACGCCAAGTCGGTGTTCACCCAGACCGGCTCGGAGCTGATCAGGATGCTGCGACCGCCCTATGGCGCGACCTTCCGCAAACAGATTGACGGCCGCGTCTCGAAGTAAACGGCGCGGGGGCTGACAGCCTGCAATGCGCCTGTCAGCCCGCCGCCACGCCGCCGCGCCGTCGCACGTAATCCTCATGCGACGGGAGCGGGGCGACTGCGCGATTCACGAGCGCCTCGATATCGCCGAGGAATCCGGCGAGCTGGCTGGGATCGAGGCCGTTTGCCGCCGGGTGCCAGTCCTGCGGAAGTATGCCCTGCCCGACAAGCACCTGCAGCCAGCCGATCTCGGTGAACAACTCCTCGCCCTCGCGCCACAGCCGTGCGCTTTCCCGGAAGACGTCGATCTTCTCGCGCAGCGTTTCCGGTATCGCCATGTCCCGGCAGCGCCGCCAGAATGGCGTGTCGGTCCGCCGGGTCGCCTTGTAGTGCAGAATGATGAAGTCGCGGATGGATTCCATCTCCTCGCGCGCCTTGCGGTTGTATCCTGCCCGCAGCGCGGGTGAGATCGCCGTGCCCGGCCACATCGCCACGATGCGGTCGATGGCCGACTGGATCAGGTGGATGGAGGTTGATTCCAGCGGTTCGAGAAAGCCGCCCGATAGCCCGACCGCCACACAATTATGCGACCAGGCCACCTTGCGCATCCCGGCGCGGAAGCGGATCAGGCGTGGTTCGGCGAGGCGCTCGCCCTCAAGACTGCCAAGAAGGATCGCCGCCGCTTCGTCATCGCTCATGAAGGCGCTGGCATAGACATGCCCGTTGCCGACCCGGTGTTGCAGCGGGATACGCCATTGCCAGCCTGCCGGACGGGCCATCGACTGGGTGAAAGGCCGGAAGCGTGGCCCGTGCGCCGACGGCACGGCCTGCGCGCGGTCACAGGCCAGCCACTCGCTCCAGTCCTCAAAGCCGGCACCGAGCGTCTCCTCAATCAGCAGGCCGCGAAAGCCCGAGCAGTCGATGAACATGTCCGCAGCCACCGACGCGCCGTTGTCCATGACCACGGCCGTGATGTCGCCCGATCCGCCATCACGCTCGACCGTGGTGATCTGTCCCTCATGACGGGTCACGCCGCAGGCCTCGGCCCGCTTGCGCAGCATCTGTGCGAGCAACCCGGCGTCGATGTGATAGGCGTGGCGCAGGCTCTCGAACGGTCGCTTGCCCGGCCCGCCCGCCAATCCGAACCGGTCCGCCATCGCCGCCTGCGCCGTCGCCG
>JBGSUF010000222.1:0-1975 GCA_041736285.1 Hyphomonadaceae bacterium
GGCGGAAGCCGCCGGAACACCGCTGCTGGCGGGCGGGGCAGAGGCGCAGGTCATCCGGCCGGACTGGCTGGCCGGAGAGATCGCGGCGCAGGGCGCAGATTCCGATGGCTGATACCTTTCCCTGCACGTGGGCGCCGATCACCGATCCGCTCTACCGCGCCTATCACGACACCGAATGGGGCGTGCCGGTGCGCGATCCTGTGGCGCTGTTTGCCAAGCTGCAGCTCGACGGGATGCAAGCGGGGCTGTCCTGGATCACCATCCTGCGCAAGCGCGAGAGCATTCTGGCCGCGTTTGAGGATTTCCAGCCCGAACGCCTCATCCGGTGGGACGATGCGCGCATCTCCGGTGCGCTGGAGAATCCGGGGATCATCCGTTCGCGGACCAAGATTGAAGCGGCGGTCTCGAATGCGCGGGCCTATCTTGGGATGCAGGATGCGGGCGAGGACTTCTCGCAATACCTCTGGTCATTCGTCGGCGGGGTGCCGGTGGTCGGCGACTGGGGCCATTTCCGCGAGGCCCCGACCCAGTCACCGCAGTCGCAGGCGATGGCGCGCGACCTGAAGAAGCGCGGCTTCAAGTTCTGCGGCCCGGTCATCTGTTACGCCTTCATGCAGGCCGTCGGCATGATCAATGACCATGAGCGCGCTTGCCCGCGTCATCGCGAAGTCCAGCAGATCGGCTAGAGTCCGGCCTTCTTCGCATAGCCGTGGGCAAAGCGCGCGAGGGGGGCGACACGGGCCGACATGGCGGCGGCGTTGGCGTTCGACGCGGTGCCATCGCGCACACGCCCGACAATGCCCTGCAGGATGGCCGCAAGGCGGAAGGCGTTGTAGGCGAAGTAGTAATTCAGCTCCGGCAGCCCGCTGCGCCCGGTATAGGTGCAATACATCTCGACATATTCCTCCAACGGCGGGATGCCCCACGCGGAGAGATCATCAATGTCCGACAGCGACGTGCCGCCATGGGCCGTCGGCATCAGCCAGCTCATCAGATGGTAGGTGAAGTCGGCCAGCGGGTCGCCAAGCGTTGACAATTCCCAGTCCAGAACGGCGATGACGCGCGGTTCGGTCTTGTGGAGAACCATGTTGTCGAGGCGGAAATCGCCATGGACGATGGTGGTCGTCTCGCCGGGCGGGATGTTGCCGGGCAGCCATTCGATGAGCGCGTCCATCTCCGGAATACGCTCGGTTTCCGACGCCTGATACTGTTTGGTCCAGCGGTGAACCTGGCGGGCGATGTAGTCGCCCTCCTTGCCATAACCCTCAAGGCCAGCCGCGCGCCAGTCGATCGTGTGCAGCCATCCCAGCGTGCGGCACTTGGCTTCGTAGATCGCCCGGCGCTCTGCGGGGTCGCTGTCCGGCAGGGTCAGATCCCAGAGGATGCGGCCGTCCACGCAGTCCATGACGTAGAACATGGTGCCGATGACGCCCTCGTTCTCGCACAGGCCATAGGGGCGGGCGACGGGGAAGCCGAGCGGGTAGAGCGCGGAAATGATGCGATATTCCCGGTCCACCGCATGTGCCGACGCCAGCAGCTTGCCCGGCGGCTTGCGGCGCAGGACATAGGTGTGGCCGGGCGTCTCGACGCGGTAGGTCGGGTTGGACTGGCCGCCCTTGAACTGGCGCACGGTGACGGGCCCCTGATAACCCTCCACATTGTCCTGCATCCAGCGGTCGAGCGCGGCCTCATCGAAGCGGTGATTGTCCTCAACGGGCTTGGTGCCGGTGTAGATGTCGGTGCTGGCGGCGTCGCTGGGCATCTGGCGTCTCCCTCGTGCCGGCGCGGCGCCGGTCTTCATCGCTTGCGCGTGTGTGTTGGACGAGTAACTGCCCCATGGCGGCCGCAATTGGCAAGGAAGATCAGGGCATGAAATTGACCTTGATGATTTTCGGGCTGGCGCTTGCGCTGCTGTCGGGCTGGCCGGGCGCGGCGGCGCAGGAAGGGGTGCGGCCAGAGGTTCTGGCGCAGGCGC
>JBGSUF010000224.1:0-9236 GCA_041736285.1 Hyphomonadaceae bacterium
AGCAGCGCGCGCGCCGTTCCGCCGCCCGAGGCCAGCGCCGCCCGGCACCATTGCACGTCATCGGACTGGGTGTGCGAGACGGTGAAGACGCCCGCCGCCGTTGTGCCTTCCGGGAAAGCGAACAGGAACACGTCATCACGCGCAATACCGCGCCGCGCATAGAGGCCGCGAGAGGCGGTCGCAGCGCGCACCCCCCTGACGTCCGGCAGGTCGGGAAAGCGCGCAGGTGCCAGCGGCGAAACAGGTAGTTTCATTCGGTTTGCGCTCCGCTTTCCGGGTTGGCGTCCTCATCGCGCGGTGTCGTGCCGGGCATACGCTGGATTTGCGCTGCCGCCCGCAACTCGCGAAGGATGTTGTTGATTTCAGACAGTGTCATGAAGCGCACAATGTCCGGCCGCATCTCCTCCAGCGTTTCCGGGGCCTGCTTGCGGCGCTCCTGCACACGCAGCAATTCCCAGCCCTCATCGGTCTGGAACGGCGCGCTGACGCTGCCGACCGGCGTGTTGCCGACCTCGCCGACATAGGGCTCGGCGAGGTTGTCCACCTCGACCCAGCCAAGCTCGCCGCCCTCGGCCCGCGTGCGCAGGTCGCGTGAGACCTGGAAGGCCAGCGCTGCAAATTCCTCGCCCGCCGCAATCCGCGCCGCAATCGCCTCCGCTTCCTCGCGCGTCTCCAGCACGATTCGGGCAATCCTGACCTCATCGCCAAGCTGGCGCAGCGCGACCTGCTCGCCATACATCTGCCGGATCGCCTCTTCGGTCACCTCCGAGCTGACAAGGCTCTCGACCAGCAGATTGCCCAAAATCCTCTCGCGGGCGATTTCCAGCCGGTGGCGCGCCTGATCGTCCTGATCGAGCTGGCGGCGTTCGGCCTCCTGCGCGAGAAGGCGCTGGTCGATCAGCTGATCGAGAATGCGCGGGAAGCGCGGATCGTCCGGACGAAACGATTCTCCGCGGTCAATGATGCCCTGCGAAAGCGCCTCCAGCTCGACATCGGCAACAAATATCGGATCCCCGTTCACGATTGCAGCGGTGGCGGGGTCGATCCGGACCACATTTCGCTCGCTCGATTCAGGCGAACATGCGCCCAGAACCGCCGCCAGCATGGCCATCCGCATGAGCGTCTTCAGCCCCAGATCACCCGCCATACCGTTCTCCTTCATCGTCATGCACGCAGTCACGCACGTTGACACCGTTTTGCACGGTTCTTAAGTCTGCGAAAGCTTCGCTCGCTGCGAGGTCCGGGGTTGAGTGCCTGAAATCAGGTTTGCCCCATCAGTTCAATCGCGACGGACGCCTTCAGTCCGGAACAATTTGCCCGTCGCCAACTTACGGATGATCCATGCTTGGCCTTGCGCGCAAGATTTTCGGTTCGGTCAACGAACGCAAACTGAAGTATCTGCAGGCGCGGGTCGATCGGATCAACGCCCTTGAGCCGATGCTCGAAGCGCTGTCGGACAATGCCCTTCGGGCCAAGACGGACGAGTTCCGCCAGCGGCTCGCCAATGGCACGCCGCTCGACAACCTCCTCGAAGAGGCCTTCGCCACCGTCCGCGAGGCATCAAAACGCGCTCTCGGCATGCGACATTTTGACGTCCAGATGCTCGGCGGCATGACGCTGCATCAGGGCAAGATCGCCGAAATGCGCACCGGTGAGGGCAAGACGCTGGTCGCCACGCTGGCGGCCTATCTCAACGCCCTTCCGGGCGACGGCGTCCACGTCATCACGGTCAATGACTATCTCGCCCGCCGCGACGCCGAGTGGATGGGCCAGATTTATGGCTTCCTCGGCATGACCACGGGCATCATCGTCCACGGCATTGACGAAAAGCAGCGCCGTGACGCCTACGCCGCCGACATCACCTACGGCACCAACAACGAATTCGGCTTCGACTACCTGCGAGACAACATGAAGTACGCCCTGCCCGACATGGCGCAGCGCGGGCATCATTTCGCGATCATCGACGAAGTCGACTCCATCCTGATCGACGAGGCGCGCACGCCGCTGATCATTTCCGGTCCGACCGACGACAGGTCAGAGCTGTACAAGACGCTCGATGCCTACATTCCGGAACTGGACGATGAGGATTACGAACTCGACGAGAAAGCCCGCTCCATCGCCTATTCCGAGCTTGGCATGGAGAAGATCGAGAGCCGTCTCGTCGCGGCCGGAGTGCTCGAAGGCTCGCTGTGGGATCCGACCAACATCACCATCCTGCACCACGCCAACCAGGCGCTGCGGGCCCACAAGCTGTTCATGCGCGACAAGGACTACATCGTCCGCAATGGCGAAGTGATGCTGATCGACGAGTTTACCGGCCGGATGATGGAAGGCCGCCGCCTGTCGGAGGGCCTGCATCAGGCCATCGAAGCCAAGGAAAAAGTCGACATCAAGCCGGAAAACCAGACGCTGGCGTCGATCACCTTCCAGAATTACTTCCGCCTCTACGAGAAACTCTCCGGCATGACCGGCACCGCCCAGACCGAGGCGTCCGAATTCCTCGACATCTACAACCTCGACGTGGTCACGCTGCCAACCAACAAGCCGGTCATGCGGGTCGACGAGGATGACGTGGTGTTCCGCACCGCCAAGGAAAAATACAAGGCCATCATCGAAGAGGTGAAGACCTGTCAGGAGAAGGACCAGCCGGTTCTTCTTGGCACAGTCTCGATCGAGAAGTCGGAACTCCTCTCCACCCTCCTGTCGCGCGCCAAGGTGCCGCATCAGGTTCTGAACGCGCGCCATCACGAGCGCGAGGCCGCCATCGTCGCGCAGGCGGGCGTTCCGGGCACCGTCACCGTTGCCACCAACATGGCCGGTCGGGGCACCGACATCCAGCTCGGCGGCAACCTCGAAATGCGTCTCGCCGACGAGCGTGCCGCGCGTGAGGAAAAGGCAGGGCGCGAACTCACCGAAGGTGAGGTCGCCCAGATGACCGCGGAGCTCAAGGCCGACATCGAGATCAAGCGCAAGCGGGCTCTCGACGCGGGCGGGCTGTATGTCCTGGCCACCGAACGCCATGAAAGCCGCCGGATCGACAACCAGCTGCGCGGCCGCACCGGCCGTCAGGGCGACCCCGGTCGCTCGAAATTCTATATCTCGCTGGAGGACGATCTTCTGCGGATCTTCGCGCACGAGCGGCTCGACATGGTCATGCGCCGCCTTGGCATCAAGGAAGACGAGGCCATCGTCCACCCGTGGATGAACAAGGCGCTGGAGACCTCCCAGAAAAAGGTCGAGCAGCGCAACTACGAGATCCGCAAGAACGTCCTCAAGTATGACGACGTCATCAACAACCAGCGCAAGGTGATCTTCGAGCAGCGCATCGATTTCATGCGCTCGGCGGATGTGTCGGAATTCATCGCGGAGATGCGGGAAGACGTGATCGGCGGCCTTGTCGACATGCACATGCCGCCCAAGGCCTATGCCGAACAGTGGAATATCGCCGGACTGCGCGAGGCCGGTATCGAGATGCTCGGCATGGACATGCCCATCGCCGAATGGGCCGCCGAAGAGGGGGTCGCCAACGCCGAACTTCGCGAGCGCGTCGAGGCCGCCGCCTCCGACACCTATTCCGCCAAGGGCAAGGTGCTCGGCGAAGAGCGCATTCGCTGGATCGAGAAGCAGGTTCTCCTGCAGGTGCTCGACATGCGCTGGCGCGAACACATCGTGCAGCTCGACCACCTGCGCTCGGTCATCCACCTGCGCGGCTATGCCCAGCGTGACCCGCTGAACGAGTTCAAGGAGGAGGCGTTCAACCTCTTCCACACCATGCTCGGCGACCTGCGAACCAATGTGACGCGCACGCTGATGACGCTGCGGGTTGAGGAGCGGGCCGGCGCAGGCAATGCGGCGTCCCAGCCTGTCGCCCGGCCGGTCATCCCGCCGCAGGCTGCACCCGAGACGAAGGAAATACACGCCGATCCGCGCTCGGGTCGCAATGAAATGGCAGAGTCCGACGAGGAGACCCCTGCCGCCTGGGCCGGCACGCCGCGAAATTCGCCCTGCCCCTGCGGTTCCGGCAAGAAATACAAGCACTGCCATGGCGAACTGAAGGCCCATCAGGCCTGATCCCGCCTTTCCGGCCCTTGCGGGCTGGCCCCTCTGCGGCTGGCCTCTCTGCGGACTGTCGCCCGCCACAGGACAAGCACATAAGCGCCCCGGCCCCCTGATCTGGGGTCGGGGCGTTCGTCATTCGGCCCTCTCGCGCGATCAGGGAGTTTCAATTCGTTAATTTCCCCCGGCGCGGGAACGCCCGATCTGCTGTGCGACCGGGCCAACCCAGCGTTAAACTGGCATGCGCGTTGCAGTTCCCGGACTGAGACCGCCCGTCCGGACGGTCATTGTCCCGGGTGCTTTCATGCGTCACATCCTGCAACGTTTTGCCAACAGCCGCGACGCCAACGTCGTGATGATCTTCGCGCTCAGCGCGTTCTCCCTGATGGCGCTGGTCAGCTTCACCGTCGACCTGTCGCGCACGCAGAACGGGCTGGTGACGGTTCAGTCGGCGCTCGATGCGGCAACCCTCGCTGCGGCTCGCGGGCTTGAGGATGCCGCAGCCACTGACGCAGACATTGAGGCGATGGCGACCGACGTCTTCACCGCCACACTTGCCGAGAACCGTCCCGATCTGGAATGCGCCCCGCCGAGCGCCATCATCAACCGGGACATCGGCGAAGTGTCGGTGACGAGCAATTGCGACATGAAGACCACGATCGGCGCGATCATGCAGGTGGAGAAGATCAGCTTCACCGGAGAGTCCGCCGCCGTTGCAAACCTCACCCGCCTCGACCTTGCCCTGATGCTGGACGTGTCCGGCTCGATGAGCGGCTCCAAGATCGAAGACCTGCGCACCGCCGCCAAGGACGCCGCCGACATTCTGATGCCGGACACCGCCGCCGGGCGCGTGCGCATGGCCTTCAACACCTATTCGACCTCGATCAATGCCGGCAGCTATGCCGCCGCCGTGAAAGGTCCGGCCTTTGACCCGTCAGCCCCCGGCGCCTCCTGCGTGTCCGAGCGCGGCGGCATCGCCAAATGGCGCGATGACTCGCCGGCCAGCGGAAAATGGCTCGGCAGCCTCGCGACAGACTGCCCTTCCTCCTCCATCCTGCCCCTGACCGGTGACCGGGAAGCCTTCAAGTCCGGCATCGAGACGCTGTCGGCGGGCGGCTACACGGCCGGCCACCTCGGCGTGGCATGGGCCTGGTATCTGATTTCACCCGACTGGAGCGCGATCTGGCCCGCCGCGTCTGCCCCTCTGCCAGCCGATGAGCCGCGCTCGATCAAGGCCGTCATCCTGATGACCGATGGCATGTTCAACACCGCCTACGTGCCCGGACAGGGAAGCTCCGCGACGCAGGCCAAGAAGCTCTGCAAGTCCATGCGCGACGAGGGCATCGTCGTCTACGCCGTCGCCTTCCAGGCCCCCTTCTCCGCGCAGGCAACGCTCAAGGATTGTGCCGGCGACGAAAGCCGCTACTTCGAGGCGTCCGATGGCGAGGAACTCAAGGAAGCCTATCGCACCATCGCCAGCCGCCTGACCCAGCTTCGCGTGTCCCGCTGATCCCGGCAACCAGCCCTGAAACGCCGGAGGCCAGCCCTCAGAGATCGCGCCCGATGGCATAGAAGCGATCCGCCCGTTGCTGACGCAGCGCATCAGGCGACAGGCCGGAGAGCTCTTCCAGCGCCTTCTCGATGGCCCTGCCGGCATCGGCAACGGCGCTGGCCGGGCCGCGATGGGCCCCGCCGACAGGCTCGGTGACGATGGCGTCGATCACGTTCAGTTTCTTCAGGTCCTGCGCCGTGATCTTCATCGCGTCTGCCGCCTCCCGCGCCTTGGCGGCGTCACGCCACAGGATGGACGCGCAGCCCTCCGGCGAAATCACCGAATAGATTGAATGCTCCATCATCAGCACGCGGTTGGCCGCCGCAATCGCGATGGCACCGCCAGATCCGCCCTCGCCGATGATCAGCGAGACCATCGGCACGCCCAGCCCGACGCTGACCTCAATCGAGCGCGCAATCGCCTCGGCCTGTCCGCGCTCCTCGCCAGCCTTGCCGGGATAGGCGCCCGCCGTGTCGACAAACGTGATGACCGGAAGGGCGAACCGATCGGCCATCTCCATCAGCCGCTGCGTCTTGCGATAGCCTTCCGGGTGGGCCATGCCGAAATTGTGCTTCAGCCGCGCTTCGGTGGTGGCGCCCTTCTCATGGCCCATGACCATCACCGACCGGCCGTTGAAATTCGCCAGTCCCGCTAGGATGGCCTTGTCGTCGCCATAGCGCCGGTCACCCGCCAGTTCGACATAGCCCGTGAAGAGCTGGTCGCGGAAATGGACGAAATGCGGGCGCTGCGGATGGCGCGCGACCTGCGTCTTCCGCCAAGCCGACAACCCGGCGTAAAGCTCGCCGAGCTGGCGCGCGGACTTGTCCTTCAGACGGGAGAGTTCCTCGCCGATGGAAGGGCCATCGCCCTTGGCGGCGACCGCTTCGAGTTCGGCAATCTTGGCCTCAAGCTCGGCAACGGGCTTTTCGAAATCGAGATAGGTGATCATGGGAAAATCGAATAGCAGCGCCGCAGCCGCCCGCCAAGCCAGATTGCGCGCCTTGCCCCTGTTGTCGGGTGCGTCGCCACTGCCGCGCCTTGACTTCCGCCCCTGCCCGCCGCACCCCATCGGACAAGGCGCGCACACCAGCAAGGCTCATTCATCATGCCCGACACCCAAGACCAGACCCACGAGGCCGAGGCCCCCGTCAACGCCCCCAGGAATGGCAAGACCATCGCCGTAGCAAACATGAAGGGCGGCGTCGGCAAGACCACATCGGTCGTTGCCATTGCCGAGGCGTTTGCCGCCATCCGGCGCGCCCGCGTGCTCGTTGTCGATCTCGACGCGCAGGCCAACGCCTCACTGGCCATCATGGGCGATGAACGGCTGAATTCGGCCATTGAGAATGAAATCACCATCCGCGCCTTCCTCGAGAATGCAGCCATTGGCGGCGGGTCAGAGCCGATTGAGCGCTACATCCAGTCCAATGCATCGGACGTCAGCCATCTGGGCCGCGCGCTCGAAATCGACGTTCTCGCCTGCGAGGCGGACTTCCGGCTGTCGGAGCGCGAGATCATCTACGACCTCACGGAAAAGGGGGAGAGCCTGCGCGCCATCGAACAACGTTTCACGCGCACGCTGAAACCCTCGTTTGAACGCCTCGAATCCAAGTATGACTATATCTTCGTCGATTGTCCGCCCGGCATTTCGGCCGTGACGGAGGTCTCGCTTCGGATTGCAAGCATGGTCATCACGCCGGTCATTCCAGACTTCCTGTCGACGCTCGGCCTTGAGGCATTCTGCCGTCAGGTCATGAAATCCGTGCACCGCGGAAGCCCGGGCGAACAGCGCCGCCCCTATGTGCTCGCCAGCCGGGTCAAGTCCACCCGGCAGCATCAGGGCGTCCTGGCCGGCATGCGCGGCATCGCGGAAATGCCGAACGCCGAGTTCAACATCTTCCGCACCGAGTTGCCTGAACGCAATTCCTTCTCCGATGGCATCGGCAAGACCGGCTCGTCACCGACCTTTACCGAGAAATGGAGCGATGATGCGTTCGAAATCCTGTTCGACCTGACCAACGAGATCGAGGATGCACTGTCATGACATTGCCCAGCCCTGCGCAAGCTCTCCGCATCATGCTCGACCATCCGGACGTGTTTCCGGCCGTCCGCAAGGATCTCGACAAACACGCCCGCGCCCTTCTGAAAAAGCAGGTCAAGGCAACGCGATCGGCAACCGCGGCGCGCGCCATATCGGACATGCTGGGAGAGGAACTGACGGGCGTTGCGCTCGAAGGGCTGACCGTGCGCGATGTCACGGCGCTGCTGCGACGGCTCGACAAGCACAATGACGGCGTGGCTGATCTCGAACCCTTGGCCCAGCGACAGCTTCTTTCCGGCCTCTTCACGGGCGAAAAATCAGCCACAGCGCCCCGGCGCGGCGCCAAGACTGCACCGCCCAGGAAGCCAGCGGTCATTCCCGACCGGCCGGAGACAGAGGCCGACAAGATCATGCGCCACAAATCCATGGGCGCCCGGCGGTTGTCGAAATTGGGCTGAACGCATGAAAAAGGGCCGCCAGCGTGAGCTGCGGCCCCGATTCACGGAGAGTGATGCCTGAAGCGTCAGGCGGCCGTTGCGATGCGGCCGAATTCGGCGGTCGAAACCGGGCTGCCAAACAGGTCGCCGAGATGACCCAGGCCCTCAATGCCGTGCGTCTGCGCAGCGTAGGACGACAGCGTCGTCAGCAGCGTGGAGAGTTGTTCGTGGCCGAGGCCCTCGGCATGAAGTTCGCGCATCATTTGCGACGCAACATGGCGGCGACCGCCGGGCGTCTGCTCGATCAGGCGCGAAATCGGGTCAACCGGCGCGTCGCTGGCGTCCATCGACTTGGCCGAAAGCGTACGGGCCCCCGGAATACGGGCGAAAAGTTCGGTCGCAAACCGTGAGCCCTGGCGCTCGGCGGTGCTGAGCACCACTCCGAGCACGGCGCGGGCCTTCACCTGGGTAATGCCAAGGGCATCGGCAGTTTGCTTCACAAGGTCCTTCAACATGGGCAGCTCCTCTTCTCCGTTGATCTGAGCTGCATTAAAGACATCAAATTCCTGCTCGCACGTTAAGCTGGGAGGCTTTTTCAGTAACCAAGCGGGGAAATTCAACAATTCGCGCCGGGCAAGTGTAAACAGAATCTGCAAGTCTGTTTACGCTTCCCGGTTTGTTTCGCCGCGAGCCGTTAACCTTGGTGAAATGGCGCCCGTGCCCCGCCCGTTTTCCCCACGGAAAAGCGGCTCTCGCCTGCGAGACGGGACTATCTTGAGGGAGGCAATCTTCCGGGCGGCCGTCTTCCGGGAGACGCTTCAGCCATCGGTGTTGTTGGTGATGGTTCCGCTCGGTTCGAGGATGTTCAGCATTGAGCGCGGCATCTGCCCCGGCGGGCATGATGTCACGGCGACAGGGCCGGCATTTCCGATCGCCGCCAGAGGGCCCGGCACGTCCGAGCGCCACAGCCAGGCAAGGAACAACATCGCCGCAATCCCGGCAAGGATGGCGGCAATCGTGCCCCAGCCAAAGCCGCCAATATCTTCATCCGCGATGCCCGCCTGCGTGCCTGAAACGCGGACCGGCTGGCCGGAGACCGTCTTGACGTCGGGCGCGCTGCCACCGGCGCGCAGCGCCGCGGCTGCAGCGC
>JBGSUF010000233.1:0-2589 GCA_041736285.1 Hyphomonadaceae bacterium
GCCGACCTCGCCGACGCCGTCCCCTATCCCGACCACCACGTGTTCACCGCCAGCGAACTCGGCTGGCTCGCGCGCCTTGCCGCCGAGCGCGGCGGCCGCCTCGTCACCACCGAGAAGGACTTTGTCCGCATCCCCGCAGACCAGCGCGCGGCCATCACCCCCTTCCCCGTCACAGCGCGCTTCGATACCCCCTCCGAGGCCGCCCTTGACGCCCTCCTCTCCGGCCTCGACAACAGCGCGACATGACAGACCCTGCGCCCCGCTACATCCGCCCGAAGGACATCGACAACCGGTCGAGCTTCGGCCAGCGCCTGCAATGGCGGCTGGAAGCGATCGGCTGGGACGTCATCTACTGGTGGCCGATGAAGCTGATCGGCCTCGACAACGCCTCGCGTTTTTGCGGCTGGCTCGCCCGCACGATCGGCCCGCTCCTGTCCCAGCACAAGACGACGCTGCGAAATCTCCGCCTCGCCTTCCCGGACTGGACGCAGGCCGAGATCGACGCCGTCGCCCGCGCAGCCTGGCAGAGCGTCGGCCAGACGGCGGGTGAACTGCCCCATCTTGGCCGCATCGACCCCTATGAGCCGGGCGGGCGCGTCGAGATTGTCGGCGTGGAGCATCTCGACGCTGTCACCGACAGCGGCCGCGGCGCCGTGATGGTCTCCGGCCATTTTTCCAACTGGGAGGTGATGGCCGCCGCCATTTGCCGCCGCCCGGCTGATTGCGTCATCACCTACCGCGCCCTCAACAACCCCTATATCGACCGCCGCCTGAACAAGGCGCGCGCAGATTACGGCACCAAATTCACCGCCCCCAAGGGCCTTGCCACGCGCGAACTGATGCGCTCGCTCGCGCGTGGCCAGTCGGTCGGCATCATGAATGACCAGAAATTCCGGGAGGGCGTGCCCGTCACCTTCTTCGGCCATGAGGCGATGACCGCGCCCGGCCCCTCCCGCCTCGCGGTGCGATACGCCGTCCCCATCCTCCCGGTCTCGACCCAGCGCACCGGCCCCGGCCGTTTCCGCGTCACATTTCATCCGCACATGACCGCCGACACGACGCTCGCAGGCGATGACGCCCGCGTCATGGACCTGACCCGCCGCATCACCGCCTTCATCGAGGCCGAAGTGCGCGCCAATCCCGGCCAGTGGTTCTGGATGCACCGCCGCTGGCCCAAGGAGGCCTGGCGCGAGGCCGCCATCCGCTGACGCAAAGCGCCCCCGTCCCGCCCGCTCAGCCCGCCAGATCAGACCGACAGATCGCCCGGCGCGGCATCCTTCAGCGCCTGCAAATGCCCGTCGCCGATCTCGATCAGCTTGCGCGCCTCAAGGTCGAACGCGGCCGCGCAGGCCTGCATCGTCATCCACGGACGTCCCGACACCGGGTCCAGCATCCAGTGGATGAAATGATGCGTGCGCGGCTGCACATCCCGCACCGCCGTGTGGATCTGGAACAGGTCACCCGGCCGCGGCCAGCGCCGGAACACGATCCGCGTTTCCAGCAGCACGCCGCCAACCTGTCTCACCCCCTGCGCACCGGCGGACTCAGAGCGCCATTTCGCCATCAGATTCGGCACGCAATCGGAAATCCGCCCCATGATTGCATGCGGGCGGATGACATCGTGTATGCCCGCATCAATTGACTGGAAGGCCCCGCGTCCGATCACGGCAATCCCCTGCCGCTCGACCTCCTCCAGTGACACCGTTTCGCCCGCCCTCGGCGCCGCCGCCCAGTCCACCGAGCGTGGCCCACGCTCCTCATCCGGCGCCGCCATCAGCCCGTCAAACGTCGCGGCGATAGACCGGGCCCACGGGAAGCGTCGGCCGTTGACGCGGTCGACATGGTCCACCCGCATGCGCACGGTTGCCGCCAGCGGACCCTCCGGGGCATGAATGACCTCGAAGCAGAACTCGGCGTCATCCTCGCCGGTCGAGACGATTCCCGCTCGCACGAAAAACGGCTGGCCCGGCCGGATTTCCCGGAGATAGCGGATGTGCACATCGCGCGGGCGCATCGTCGCGCCATGCTCACGGCGGAAGGCGTGCCCCATATTCATGCGGTGCGCCATCACCGCCATCCCCTCCCAGGCCTTGGCGAGATAGAAGCGCATGTTCATATGCCCCATCTCGTCGCATTCCCAGGTGTTGATGCTTCCCCGCCAGACCTCGATCATTGCCTGCCCTCTATTGCCCTCACGCGCCGCCTGCCGGACGCCGTCACCACGCGCGCCGTCACCGGCCCGGCGCCGCACATGCCTCGCACACGCCCTGCACCTCGATCACCGACCGGCGCACCCTGAAACCCGCCGCCGCCGCCTCTGCCGCCAGCGCCGCAGGTGTCTCCACCGCATGCAGCTCGCTCGCTTTGCCGCAAACCTCGCAGATCAGGAACACCGCCACATGGGCATGGTCCATATGGCCGCAGGCGACATAGGCATTCAGGCTCTCGATCTTGTGGGCGAGCTTCATGTCCCGCAGGAAGTCGAGCGCGCGATAGATGGTCGGCGGCTTGGCCGCGCCCTCGCCCGCCAGTTGCTGCAACAGGTCGTAGGCCTTGGCCGGCTGGCCCGCCTCCAGCAGCAGCCGCAGC